>JAJAZB010000124.1 GCA_026785975.1 Cytophagaceae bacterium
CGGCCCGGCCGCCAGTAAACCCGTCATGGAGGGCAAGGGGGTTTTGTTTAAAATCTTCGCCGACATCGACGTGTTCGACATCGAACTCGACACCACCGACGTGGATGAATTTGTCCGCACCGTCAAAATTATGGAGCCGACCTTCGGCGGAGTCAACCTCGAAGACATTAAAGCGCCCGAGTGCTTTGCCATCGAAGAACGCCTCAAAAAAGAATTGAACATCCCGGTCATGCACGACGACCAGCACGGCACGGCCATTATTTCGGGTGCGGCACTGCTCAACGCCGTCGAACTGGTCGGGAAAAAGCTGGACGCGGTTAAAATCGTCGTCAACGGGGCCGGGGCTTCGGCCATTTCCTGCTCCAAACTCTACCTTTCCCTGGGCGCGAAAATCGAAAACATGGTCATGTGCGATAGCAAAGGCGTGATCCGCGCTGACCGCGAGGGCCTCGATACCCAAAAACTCCAGTTTGGTACCAGCCGCGACCTCAACACGCTTGAAGAAGCTATGGCCGGGGCCGACGTGTTCATTGGCCTTTCCAAAGGCAACGTGCTCAGCCAGAGCATGGTGCGGAGCATGGCCGACGACGCCATCGTTTTTGCCATGGCCAACCCCACGCCCGAAATCAGTTACGAGGAAGCTATCGCCGCCCGGCCCGACATCATCATGGCCACGGGCCGCAGCGACTACCCCAACCAGGTCAACAATGTGCTCGGTTTCCCATTTATCTTCCGGGGTGCCCTCGACGTGCGGGCCACGGAAATCAATGAAGCCATGAAACTGGCCGCCACCTACGCGTTGGCCGAACTGGCCAAGAAGCCCGTGCCCGACATGGTCAACATGGCCTACAATGAAAAAAACCTGACGTTTAGCCGAAACTACATCATTCCCAAGCCCGTGGACCCGCGCCTCATCACGACGATTGCTCCGGCGGTGGCGCGCGCGGCCATGGAATCGGGCGTGGCGCGGTACCCCATCACCAACTGGGAAGAATACGAATTGACCCTGGCCAAGCGCCTGGGATTGGACAACCAGTTGACGAAAGTCATCACGAGCAAAGCCAAGAAAGACCCGAAAAAAGTGGTGTTTGCCGACGCCGAAAACCTGACCGTGCTCAAGGCGGTGCAACAGGTGCGCGACGAGAGAATTGCGTACCCGATTCTGCTGGGGGACGCGGGCCGGATTCGGAGCATCATTGCCGAAAACAACCTGGACCTGGCCGAGGTAACTATCATCGACCCGCGTTCGACGGAGTCGGATCAGCAGGCAGGGCAATTCAGCGAAATTTTGTTCCACAAACGCCAGCGCCGGGGCGTCAACCGGCAGGAAGCGGGCCAACTGATGCGCCTGCGCAATTATTTCGGGGCGATGATGGTCGAAACCGGCGCGGCGGATGCACTGATTTCGGGGTTGACGCGCAATTATCCCGATACGATTCGTCCGGCCTTGCAAATCATCGGGCGCGAGGAGGGCGTGAAAAAAGTGTCGGGGATGTACATTCTTTTGACGAAAAAAGGTCCGATTTTTTTCTCCGATACCACGGTCAACTTCAATCCAACCGCCGAGGAGTTGGTGGAAATTACGGAACTGACCGTGAAAAGCGTGGAGCATTTCAACATCAAACCCCGCATCGCGTTGGTGACGTACTCCAACTTTGGCACCGCCTCGGGCGAGGATGCCGAAAAAATGCGCCGGGCCACCGAATTGCTTCAGAAGGCTCACCCCGATTGGGTGGTGGAAGGCGAGATGCAGGCCCACCTGGCCTTCAACACGGAGTTGGTTCGGGAGAGCTATCCCTTCAGCAAAATGGCCGAGGAAGGGGCCAACGTGCTGATTTTCCCCAACTTGTCGGCGGCCAACATCGCCTACAACCTGCTGAAAGAAGCGGGTGAACTGGAATACATCGGGCCGATTTTATTGGGCCTGAAAAAGCCCGTTCACGTGTTGCAGTTGGGTAGTTCCGTCCGGGAAATCGTCAACATGGTGTCGATTGCCGTGGTGGGGGCGCAGAGTAAATGAAGCGATGCGGTGGTTTGAAAAGCCGCGCTGAACGAGTAGTTTTGATAAAACGCAACGATCATGGATACACTGACCCTGGTTCATAAAATCGAGAAATTACCCCCCGAATTGCAAACGCAGGTGGCCGATTTCGTGGATTTTCTCTGGGGAAAAAAGATAAAACCCCCTGCCGAAAAGTGGCCCGTTTTCGGCAGCGCGAAGGGGAAATATACACTCGCTCCAGATTTTGACGAGCCACTCGACGACTTCAAGGAGTACCTGGAATGAACTTGCTACTCGATACCCAGATATTGGTCAGACGGAACGTCGGACCTGAAATTCCAGCCTATAAAGCGGTTTTTAGCACCGAACGGCCTTCAAACGCTAAACTGAAGCCGTTCCAGTTTTCTGGTAAATGAAAGACCTTTTTTCCACGCAAGCCGAAACCTACGCCCGCTACCGACCCACGTATCCACCGGAACTATACGACTTTGTGTTGGGGCAGGTGAGCGGGCGGGAAGCGGCCTGGGACTGCGCCACGGGCAACGGGCAGGTAGCCCTTGAACTGGCCAAGCAGTTTGACCGGGTCGAGGCGACGGACCTCAGCGAAAAGCAACTGGAGCAGGCCGTGCGGAGAGAAAATATTCATTATCAAGTCGCTAAAGCCGAAAACACGCCATTCTCTGAGCAATCGTTCGACTTGATTACCGTTGGGCAAGCGCTGCATTGGTTAAATCCTGAAAGTTTTCACCGGGAAGTGGCTCGGGTTCTAAAACCTGGCGGGGTACTGGCCGTGTGGGGGTATGAACTGATGAGCCTGACGCCACAAATCGATGAGCGCGTGTTGCATTTTTACCGAAATATCATCGGTTCGTACTGGAACCCGGAGCGGCGGTTGTTGGAGGAACGCTACGCTTCCGTGCCTTTTCCGTACCGGGAAATCGCGTGTCCTGACTTTCAAATGGTAAAACGCTGGACTCTGGACGAACTGGCGGGCTACCTCAATTCCTGGTCGAGCGTAAACAAGTTTCAACGTCAGCATGGCTACAGTCCGGTGGGTGATTTTATCGAAGGGCTTCGCCCGTACTGGCCCGGTGAACAGGCTCTGACGGTCACGTTTCCGGTGTTCATGCGACTGGGGTTTAAGGAGGTCTGAATTTAAAAGTGGGTCACGCTGAGCGGAGTCGGAGCGCGTGCGGTGGGTTGGGA
>JAJAZB010000125.1 GCA_026785975.1 Cytophagaceae bacterium
AGTTGTAAGTCTCTGATTATCAACACAAATTAAATTGTATTATTCCGTTTTATTCTAATTACTTGATTGTTAAGTAATTACGAAGCATTTTTCAATTTTCAAGGCACTGATAATCAAGCAATTAATCAAAGTGGGAATCGCTGGTGCGGCGGTCACTCTGAGCGGAACGGTCCGCCGCACCGAAAGGGTTTTTTGGATTACTCAACAACTTCTCTTTTTCTCAATAAAACTAATCTCATTACCACCATGAAAAATCAATTTACCCACTTCCCCGTGGCTACCCGGTTTCGTAGCCTGCTCTGGCTCATGGCTTTTTTGCTGAGTGGACTCTCCACCCAGGCCCAAACCACCTCCCACCCTGCCCACTACCCACCGGGCAACGCCGGAGTTCAATCCTTTCTTTTTTAGTAAATCCTTAATCCCTTTTTTCATGAAGCTTTTTTTATCCCTTACTCATTTGATGCGGCACCTGGTGTGGGTGTGGCTAGGCCTGGTATCCCTCCTGGCCCAGGGGCAGTACAGCCAGACCCAGAAAATTACCGCCAATCCACGCGAAAGCGGCGCCGTATTTGGCGGTAGCGTGGCCGTCGATGGGGCCGTGATGGTGGTGGGCGCCTACAACGAATCAGGTGGTGGAGCCGCTTACGTCTATGAGCTGAGCGGGGGCACCTGGACTCAGACGGCTCGCCTGGTGGCCAATGACCGGGCAGCGGGTGACTACTTCGGCGTCTCGGTAGGCATCTCGGGCACCACCCTCGTGGTGGGGGCTGTCCTTGAAGACGAGGATGCCAGCGGGGGCAATTCGCTGGATAAAGCCGGTTCGGCGTACGTTTTTGAGAAGAGCGGCAGCACCTGGACGCAGACGGCCAAGCTGGTGGCTAATGACCGGGCAGAGTCTGACTACTTCGGCACCTCGGTAGGCATCTCGGGCAGCACCATCGTGGTGGGGGCTAACTCAGATAATGAGGATGCCAGCGGGGGCAATACGCTGAATAGAGCCGGTTCGGCGTACGTTTTTGAGAAGAGCGGCAGCACCTGGACTCAGACCCAAAAGCTGGTGGCCTCGGACCGGGCAGCGGAAGACTTCTTTGGCAACTCGGTAGGCATCTCGGGCAGCACCCTCGTGGTGGCGGCTGTCTTAGAAGATGAGGATGCCAGCGGCGGCAATAGGGTGGGTAATGCCGGTTCGGCGTACGTTTTTGAGAAGAGCGGCAGCACCTGGAGTCAGACCCAAAAGCTGGTGGCTAATGACCGGGGAGTGGGTGACTACTTCGGCACCTCGGTAGCCATCTCAGGCGGCACCATCGTGGTGGGGGCTTTCTTTGAAGACCAGGATGCCAGCGGGGGCAATACGCTCACTGATGCCGGTTCGGCGTACGTTTTTGAGAAGAGCGGCAGCACCTGGACGCAGACCCAAAAGCTGGTGGCTAATGACCGGGCAGCGGATGACTACTTCGGCCGGTCAGTAGCCATCTCGGGCAGCACCATCGTGGTGGGGTCTATACAGGAAGACGAGGATGCCAGCGGGGGCAATACGCTGGGTCAAGCCGGTTCGGCGTACGTTTTTGAGAAGAGCGGCAGCACCTGGACGCAGACCCAAAAGCTGGTGGCCAATGTCCGGGCAGAGTTTGACTCCTTCGGCTACTCGGTAGGCATCTCGGGCAGCACCCTCGTGGTGGGGGCTCTCGGAGAAGACGAGGATGCCAGCGGCAGCAATACGCTGGGTCAAGCCGGTTCGGCGTATGTTTTCGGAGCGAGCGGGGTGGTCTGCACGGTATCGGGCAGCACCGCCTACGTCAACGCCGCCGTGGGCAGTAGCGGCGATGGGTCGGGCTGGGGCACGGCCTTCAAAACCCTCCAGGAAGCCCTCGCGGCGGCCAATACCTGCCCCAACATCACCCAAATCTGGGTGGCCAAAGGCACCTACTACCCCGACGAAGGCCCCGGACAAACCAACAACGCCCGTACTTCCTCGTTTTCGATGAAAAACGGCGTGGCCATCTACGGGGGCTTTGCGGGCAATGAAGCCGCCAACTTCGACTTGTCGCTACGAAATTTCAGCACCAACCCCACCATCCTCAGCGGCGATATCGACGGGGTGCCCGACGTGGTGACAGGCAGCGGTAGTAGCCTGAGCATTACCGGCAATGCCGGCAACGCCATCCACGTCATTTTTAACCAAAGTGGCCTGACCAACTCGGCCATTCTCGATGGCTTTACCGTCAGTGGTGGTAATGCCAACGGAACCTCCCCAAACAATAGGGGGGGCGGTATGCTGAACGACGGGAGCGGAACCGGAAATTTTTGCAGTCCGACCCTCCGCAATTGTATCTTTTTGCACAACAACGCTTCCTTTGCGGGTGGGGGCGTGTATAATCGGGGTGTGGGGGCCAACACGGCTACGGACATCGGCGAGAGTAGTCCCCTCTTCAGCAATTGCACGTTTACGGCCAATAACTCAATATACGGAGGAGCCATCTACCAGGATGGTTCGGGTAGCACGAGCTACACGAATTGCGTCTTTACGTACAACCGGGCTTCGTATGGCGGAGCGATTGCGTACTCGACCAGCGCCACCGCAACGGCCGCGCACACCATCCTGACGTGTTCGTTCACCGGCAATTACGCGGGGATCATCGGAGGAGCGATTCAGAGCGGATTTTCGTATGAGACGGGCACCCGGACGGTTTCGATGACCAACTGTAGCTTCACGGATAATGTGGCTCCAATCGGTGGGGGTGCCTTTAGCAACGGACTGGGATTATCGGCGGGAAACACCCCGGTCTTTTTCACCAACTGCGTTTTTAAAAACAACGTGGCTCACAACGGCAGCACCATCGGAACCGGCGGAGCTTTTCAGAGTCAAGGGGGGCTTACCTCCCAGCGGGCCACCTTCACCAATTGCCTGCTGGAGGGCAACAGAGCATTGGGTACGGCCGACGACGGCGGGGGAGCCATCATGATTTATTCGGGCACCGTCACGCTGCTCAACTCCACCCTGACCAACAACCAGACCGCCACCCGGGGCGGGGGCATCAGCATCCAAAACAACACCGGCTCGGTCAGTAGTAAAAACACGATTCTCTGGAACAACACGGCCACGACCGCCAACACCAACAGTATTGCCAACGGCAATGGCGGCAGTGCTACCGTCGGGTACAGCCTGCTGCAAGAGGCCGCCTGTCCGGCCAATGTCACCTGCGGGGCGGGTATGATTTACAACCAGGACCCGCGCTTTGTCAATCCGGCCAGCGGCAACTTCCAACTGGCCCCCTGCTCGCCCGCCATCAACGCGGGCACCAACGCGGGCGCCCCCGGCACCGATCTGCTCGGCAACTCGCGCCCCCTCACCGTGGCTAACCCCGCCGACCTGGGCGCCTACGAGTTTCAGGGCACGCCGGGCTTCTCGGTCAGCATCACGCCGGGCGGGCCGACCACCTTCTGCGCGGGCGGCAGCGTGACCCTCTCGGTGGGCACCTTCAGCAGCTACGTGTGGAAAAACGGCGACGTGCAAGTCAGCACCGACCCCACCTACGTGGCCACCGCCCCCGGTAGCTACACCGTCACCGTCACCGACGCCAACGGTTGCAATGGCACCTCCAGCCCCGTGGTGGTGAACGTCAATCCCCTACCGGTGGTGAGCATCACCGGCCTGGAGGCCAGTTACTGCAAAAACGCAGCGGCTGTCACCCTGACGGGCAGTCCGGCGGGCGGTAGTTTCACCGTCGATGGCAACCCCGCGACCAGCCTGAATCCGGCCAGCCTGAGTGTGGGCCCGCATTCGGTGGTCTACGCCTACACCGACGCCAAT
>JAJAZB010000126.1 GCA_026785975.1 Cytophagaceae bacterium
CCACGGCAAGAGAAAATAAACCTTTAACTCCAACTCGTCATGGCAAGCGAAAACAGTGCGTTCAAAAGCGAATTCTGGAAAATGGTTTTCGGAATTCTGGGTGCCGTCATTCTGGCATTTCTTGGATTGAAAAACATCGATTCCAAGCCGCCTTCCCCAGCCCCCGTTCAGCCGGTGTACGATCAAGGGCCGACCACCTACAAACCAGCCGTTCAAGTCGTTCAAACGACTGAATCGGAGCCGATTTCTTTGGTCCGAACCTGGTACGACGAAGAGAACACACCAACCGTGTTGACGGAAGCAGACGCAAACGTAACCCTCAGCATGAACGGGTTTACCAACGGAGTGGCCGTTGAGATAACCGGTACGGGCACGCGCTATCGTCAAACCGTTCCGATGACGCTCTCCGTAACGATGATGGGAATCCAAGTGGGTACCATGCCTGGCAAATTTATCCTCGAAGATGAAAGCCACGCCGCCCTGACGTACCAGCTTAACGGGATAAACATGAGTTCGACGCTTCGGCGCTAACCACGTTTTGCCGGGTACGATTTACCCGGCAAATTCAAGATTCAGTTTTGAATTTACGGGGTAACGTTTGTTACCCCAGATTGAAAATTTACCATTTAACCCCCAATCCCATGTCCCGTTCTACCTTTATTCTCCTCCTCAGTATTTACGGCTTTTTGCTTGCCGCCGGGATGCTGTTCGCCCCCGCCGCCCTGCTGGCGGGGTACGGCCAGCCTCGCGTGGACAATACCCACGTCGCCATCTTCCAGTTTCTGGGCATCGCCAACCTGGGCCTGAACATCATCGGATTGCTGGTTCGCAACGCCGAACCATCGCCGGGCTTGCGGGCCTACCTCGCTGGCACAACCATCACGCTGTTTGGCGGTGTAGTGCTGGGGGTGTACCACGTGCTGGCGGGGATTGCACCCGCTGACCCAACGTTCCTGATCGACACCGGCTGGCGGTTTCTGCTGGGTGTTGGGGCGGGGTATTACTTGGTGAAACTGAACGATCCGGCCCGCGCAGCGGCGGCGCGTTGAATTTCAGCACCGTGGTCGGTGGCCCACCGCCCACCGCGAAACGAGCGTATACCTCACCCCGGAATACGTTCGAATTTAAAATGCCACAATCCCTCTCTTTTCCAATTCCATGAAAAAGCTACGCGATTTTTTAAACCACTTCGGCCTGCGAAGCCTGCAAATCGACTTGCAAATATTGGAAATGACCTTCGATTTCACCGATTCCGACCGCCTGGCCGCCTGGGATTTGTACGTCGAACTCATCACCCGGATCGTGACCCAACCCCTGCCCGATGCGGACGGCGACGAGCAGGCGGCGCTCAACAGCGTGCATTCCCTGTTTGGTACCACCCGTGAGATTTTGAAAAAGCACGGCCCCAACGCCTACAATTTTGCCCGAATCGCCGTCGTCATCCTCAATCAGAAAATCCGGCCATTCACGACCAAATGGCACCGACTGGCGCTGGCCGGTGCTTTTCAATCGTCCGACCAATGCCGGGTGTTTCGCCGGGAACTAAACGACCTGCAAACCCAAGTGCTTCACCACTACTGCGGCCTGCTGGCCGAAGGAATCATTGGATTAGAAACCGATTGGTTAACCCCTCATCCCTCCGCATCATGAAAATTTTCATCAGCTACGCCTGGGCCGATTTGACGCACTCGCTGCTGCCCAAATTTGTCAACGCGCTCGAAGCCGCCAACTACGAGGTCTGGTTCGACCAGGAACAACTCCACGCGGGCGATCTGATTCGCCCCAATCTGGAAAAAGCACTAGCCGGTGTCGACGTGGTGGTGTACCTCTACACCCAAACCGCTGCCCAACGCCCCGACTGCCAGTACGAACTGGTCACGGCCATGCGGCTCAAAAAGTTGGTCATTCCCTGCTTTCTGGATGAGTACGCGCTGAAAAATCCCCGTTACCATGCTAGTTTGCCGGAGGATGTGGCCGGGTTAGGCATCGTCTTCATCGGCGAGCCAATCCAGGGGGTGCCGACCTTCGACGAGGGGATGGCTCGCCTGGAAAGCCGCCTGATTCGCCACGAAATGCAGGCCCTTGATGCCCAATTCAATTCCGAGGAATCTGCCGACCTGCTGCACCAGATTGAGCAACTGAATCAATTGTTTGGCCGGTTGCAAACCATCCGTCACCGCCAGCGGCTGGGCGTATCAGGAAACGCGGAAACCGTGGCGGCTTGCGAAATGTGTCTGAGTCTGGCCGAAAAACTGTACCGCCAAGATGCCCAGCGCAAGGGCACCCCTGAAGCCACTCAGATGGCGGAATTTATGATTCAAACGCGGCGCGTCAACCTCGACCCGGCTTTGGACGACCTCGGCAAGAAAAAAGCCTTGCTTCACTCCTTGAAGCGTATCGACCCGACCGGAGCCAATCCGCTACTGGTCGTAATGCGGCAAACCCTCGAACGAGTGTTGGGTGATGTTCCGACCGAAGGGTCGGGTTCTCAACCAAAAGCTTCGCCCGACTCCGTTGCTCCCGCCGACCCGGTGGCCCAACGGCTACACGCCCTCCGGCAGCAGGTGGCCGCCGCTCAACAGCACGACCAGCAGCACCAGTGGCTGCGGCATTACCTGAGCCAATCGTTGGGAAATCATGGACTCGACGAATGGGTTGACTTCACCCGACAGTACATCAACTACGTTCCCACGGTACTGACCGAGGCATGGAGCGAAGCCAGCCGGAATCAGCTTTTGTCGGAATTCCGGCCTTTTTTGGATGAACTGATAAATTACTTCGAAAACCCTGACGATTACTTGCCCGACCAGTACGGCTTGTACGGCCTGCTCGACGACGCGTACCTGGCCGCCCGAACCGTCGAGGAACTAAACCGTTCGTTTCGGGAACGCTTCGGGAAACCCTTGCTTTCGGTGGATTTCGGGCGGCAAAATCAATACATCGCCAACCTGCTCGGCCCGGCGCTGGCCAACCGGATCAACGCCGACGTGGTCGCCCGAATTCCCCGAATTCAGACCGCCAATCCCAGCAACTGGCAGGCGTTGGGCTTGCTGGCACTGGTGGGCCTGGGCATGGCTCAGGCGGTACAGCAACAACAAAACTACCAGTCGATTGAAGAGCAACGCTTGCAGTTGCTGTGGGATTCCATCAGTTGATACGGGAGGTTACGGGTTGGCCCGAAGCGGGTTGGGTTCTAAACCCTCGCTTGTTGCAAACCGAATCTAACTAAAAATTATCGCTCTCTCCATGAAACGCGCCTGCTTACTACTGCTCGCATGGATGCCCCTGGCCTTGTTTGCCCAAACCGCCCTAACCGGCACCGTGCAGGACGAAACCGGCAAGCCCCTCCCCCTGGCCAACGTACTCCTCCTTCACGCCCGCGATTCCACCCTGGTCAAGGGAGCCGTCAGCACCGAAAACGGGGCATTTCGTTTTGAAAACCTCCGCGCAGGCACGTACCGGGTGGCGGCTTCGGCGGTGGGCTATCGCCGCGTGTATTCGGCTTCGTTCGCACTGGAAACGGCTCCCGGCACCTACCAACTGCCCCCGCTGACGACCGAAGCCGAGGCCAAACAACTCGCCGAGGTGCAGGTTTTGGCCCAAAAACCGCTTTTTGAACAGCAGATGGACCGGTTGGTCATCAATGTACAAAGTAGCATCACGTCGTCGGGCAGTACGGTGCTCGACGTACTCGAACGGGCACCGGGACTATCGGTCAACAAGCAGGCCAACACGCTGGCCATGCAGGGCAAAACCGGCGTGGGCGTGCTCATCAACGGCAAACTCAGTCGCCTGCCGCTCTCGGCGGTGTTACAGCAACTAAGTGGCATGGCCGCCAATTCGGTCGAGAAGATTGAACTCTACGCCAACCCCCCGGCCCGCTTCGACGCCGAAGGCGATGCGGGGTTGATTAACATTATTTTGAAAAAGAACGAGTTGTACGGCACCAACGGCAGCCTCAGTCTCACGGCGGGCTACGGCTGGCAACCGCGCTCGGGCGCTACGCTGGCTCTCAATCACCGGACGGGACGGCTCAACCTTTTTGGCACGTATTCGCTCATCAACGACCGGGCGTACCAGCAACTCGTCAACGAGCGTACCATTCCCGTCGGGGGTGTACCCACCCGCACCGAAACTACCCTGAAACGCACCACCCAACGCGTGATGCACAACCTGCGGTTGGGGGCGGAACTGAGTGTCAGTCCGAAAACGACGTTGGGAATACTCGTGGCCGGGTATTCCAACAAAATGCGCATCCACTCGCGCAGTAATACCAACCTGGCCAGTGCCGCCGAACGCATCGGCATCGACGGCACCATGCAGGAAATTCACCACTGGCGGCACGGCATGGGCAACCTCAGCCTGCGGCACCAGTTTGCCCCCAGTCACAGCCTTACCCTCGACGCCGACTACCTGTATTATTTCGACAACAACCCTTACCAGTACACCTACGACTACCGCACCGAAGGCCAGACCGAGGCCCGGCGCGACCGCTTTGATCTCGTCAAACAGTCGCCGATTCGGGTCGGGGTTTTCAAGGCCGACTACACCCGGGCCTTGAGTCAGACCGTGGATTTGGAGGCGGGGCTGAAAGGCTCGCTTTTTGGCCTGACCAACCAAATCAACCTCGACCGGCTGGGGCCGACCGGCTGGCAACCCGACCCGGCGTTCGGCCGCAACGACCGCCTGCGCGAAAACATTGGAGCGGCCTACGCGAGTGTAAACGCTCGGTTTGGTCAAAAAACTACGCTCGTGGCCGGGTTGCGGTACGAAGTCACCCGCAGCCTGATGCGCGACGCCGAAGGGCTGGCCCTGGTAGACCGGCGCTACGGCAGTTTATTTCCAAACGTGCTGTTTTCGATAAAATCCGACGCTACCCGTAGCTACCAACTTTCGTACAGCCGCCGCATCACGCGCCCGCCGCTCGACCAACTGGCTTCGTTCAGCGTGTTCTGGGACCCCCTGTTTTTCATGACCGGAAACACCGGCTTGCAACCCACATTCACCGACATCGTGCAGGCCACGTATTCGCACACACGCTACTCCCTGCAAGTGCGGTACAGTCACGACCGTGCGCCGATTTCACGGTTTTTCCCCGAAATCAACGCCGAAACCAACCAAATGACCTGGCGGCCCCGCAACATCGACCGGGGCGACAACCTCGCCCTAACGCTCACGCTCCCCCTCGCGCTAACCCCGTGGTGGCAAACCCAGAATAGTTTGCTGGCGACCTACCAGCAGCAAGTGTACCGGTCCAATGCCCGGACGTACCGGCTGGAGCAAGTGGGCGGGCAGGTCAATTCGGCGCACACGTTTCGGTTGCCCCGGCAGTGGAGCGTCGAGGCCGTGGCCTGGTACAAATTCCCCTCCGTCGACGGCATCAATCAGGTACTCAGCAGTTGGGAACTGGCTCTAGGTGTGCAGAAAAAACTGCGCAACAACGCCGGGCAGTTTAGCCTGACGGTCAGCGATTTGTTCTGGACGAATCAACTCCGCCTCCGCAGCTACGTACCCGAGTTGAACCTCGATACAAAAGCCCAGGCGTATTTCAACGAACCCCGTGTGGTGCGCCTGACCTACGCACGTGATTTCGGCAACCAGAAAGTGAGCGTCAATAGCAAACGCGCCACCGGCTCGGATGAAGAGCGAAAGCGGGTGAATTGAAGCAGTTTTTCCCTGGCCCCGGTCGGTGTCCGCACCGACCGGAAAGGGGGAGAAAATTATTTTGATTGGCCCCAGTATGGGCGGGCTGGTTTCCCGCTATGCGTTGACTTACCTGGAAGGAAAACAACGAGAACTCGTCAATCAAGGTTTACTATCACCGTGGTCTGTCCCCTGACAGACTATAAATTACTGGCCCGTTGAAAGGCAAAAATGTGTTTAAGTTGTGGCCTGTCAGGGGACAGACCACGGTGGTAGAACACCAACCCGCTTCTCGATACCCAACCCCCAGCGCCATCGAACTTTAGCGCATTTCTCGCCCACCTCCCCGCCGTAGCGACCCAGCCCCCAATGGGCACCATCGCCGCAAAACTAAGCACTGCGTTGGTATTATCGCCTTCCAGCATGTAAATTCCCCCATTGCCCGCATCGGCACCTTCACCCACTCCGGGTACTAACCCGGCCACATCCAACACGAAATGCACTTTACGAATCATCACGTTGTACGCCGCGCGA
>JAJAZB010000127.1 GCA_026785975.1 Cytophagaceae bacterium
CTGTCCCCTGACAGACCATAAATTACTGGGAAATGCAAAACGTGTTTATATGTTGTAGTCTGTCCGGGGACAGACCACGGTAGGTGAAACTTTGCTGCATATTATCGCCCCATGCCCGCCTTCCCCCACTATTCCCAACTCGACCAAATGGACTGCGGCCCCACCTGCCTACGCATGGTGGCCAAACACTACGGGCGGAGCTACACGGCGCAGTCGCTGCGGGAAAAGGCGCAAATTAGTAAGGAGGGTGTATCGCTGTTGGGCTTTGCCGAAGCCGCCGAAGCCATCGGCTTTCGCACGGTGGGCGTGAAGATTCCCTTTGAAAAACTTGCCGCCGAAGCCCCGCTGCCCTGCATCGTCCACTGGCGGCAAAACCATTTTGTGGTGGTGCATGGAATGAGAGGAGTGAGGAGTCAGGAGGGAGGAGTGGGGAGTTGGATGCGGCGGGTTTGGGGCGGGAAGAAAGTCCCAAATCCAGACCTTTTCACGAGTACACCTGCCTCATTCGATTTCGTCAAGGGGGAAGAAATTGTTTTTACCTCACCGCTCTCAAACCATTCGAACCCTCCAACCGCGCGGCGGACCGCCTCAAACCCTAAACCCACCGGCACGGTGTACGTCGCCGATCCCGCCAAGGGACTCATTACTTACACCGCCGAAGAATTCTGTGAAGGTTGGCTGGCTACGCAAGCTGAAGGGCGCGGCGAGGGCGTCGTGTTGCTGCTCGAACCCACGCCCCAATTTTTTGACCAGGAAGACGAGAAACCGACGGGTTACGGATTCGGGCGGGTGCTGGGCTATTTGGGCCAGTATCGGGCGTTGCTGCTGCAGCTGTTGGTGGGTTTGCTGGTGGGCAGCGGGCTAAACCTGCTGTTTCCGTTCCTGACCCAGTCGGTGGTCGATGTGGGCATCAAAACCCAGAACCTGTCGTTCGTGTACCTGGTGCTGGGGGCGCAATTGGCGCTGATGGCCGGGCGGCTGTCGGTGGAATTCATCCGCAGTTGGATTTTGCTCCACATCAGCACCCGGCTCAATTTGAGCATCCTCTCCGATTTCCTCGTCAAGCTCATGCGCCTGCCCGTGTCGTTTTTCGACACCAAGCAGTTCGGCGACCTCATGCAGCGCATCGGCGACCACCACCGCATCGAAGCCTTCCTCACCGGGCAAACGCTCAACGTGCTGTTTTGGCTTTTTAACCTGTTCACGTTCAGCATCGTGCTGGCGATTTTCAACCTGAGTATCTTCGGCATTTTTGCCGGGGCCAGCCTGCTGTACGTGGGTTGGGTGGTGTTGTTTCTGCGCCAGCGCCGTAAGCTCGACTACCGCCGCTTTGATGCCTCGGCCAAAAGCAGCAGTGCCCTCATCGGGCTGATTCAGGGAATGCAGGAAATCAAACTGGCCGGGGCCGAGCGGCCCTTGCGCTGGGGCTGGGAACGGATTCAGGCCCGCCCGTTTCGGTTGCAAATGCGGGGTCTGGCCCTGAGCCAGTACCAGCAGGCGGGGGCCTTCACGCTCAACGAAGGCAAGAACATCGTCATCACCTTCCTGGCGGCACAGGCCGTGATTGCCGGGCAAATGACGCTGGGCACCATGCTGGCGGTGCAGTACATCATCGGGCAGTTGAACGGGCCGGTGGAACAGTTGGTCGGTTTCGTGCAGGGCTTGCAGGACGCTAAAATCAGCCTGGAGCGTCTCAACGAAATCCACACGCTCGACGACGAAGAACCCCTCGACTGCCCCAAACTTGACCGATTGCCCGCTTACGAAAGCCTCACGCTCAGAAACCTCAGTTTTACCTACCCCGGCGCGGGCAACGAACCCGTTTTGCAGGACGTGAGCCTGAGTATTCCCGCCCACAAAACCACCGCCATCGTGGGCATGAGCGGCAGCGGCAAAACCACGCTGCTGAAACTGCTGCTCCGGTTTTACGAACCGTCAGGTGGGGAAATCCGCCTTACCCCCAGCCCCTCTCCGGTAGAGGGGGGAGCAAAAGAAACTGCATTTTCACCCCTCTCTTTTGGAGAGGGGCTGGGGGTGAGGCTAAATTTAATCAGCCACACCTACTGGCGTTCGCAATGCGGGGTGGTCATGCAGGACGGTTTTCTGTTTTCCGACACCATTGCCCGCAACATCGCCGTCGGTCAGGAAAGAATCGATATTGAAAAACTCACCCACGCGACTCGGGTGACCAACATCGAGAGTTTCATCGAGTCGCTACCGCTGGGGTACAACACCAAAATCGGGGCCGAAGGCAGCGGCATTAGCCAGGGGCAGCGCCAGCGCATCCTCATCGCCCGTGCCGTGTACAAAGACCCACAATTCCTGCTTTTCGACGAAGCCACTAACGCCCTCGACGCCAAACAATGAAGCCCAGATTTTACAAAATCTGGAAGAATTCTTTCGGGGCCGAACCGTAATTGTAGTGGCACACCGATTGAGCACAGTCAAAAACGCGGATCAGATTGTGGTACTCGACAAAGGGCGAATTACCGAAGTGGGTACGCACACGGAATTGACGGCGAGGCGAGGCGATTACTGGCGGTTGGTGAAGAATCAGTTGGAAATGGGGAGTTGAAAGTTGAGAATTGAAAATTAAAAGTTGAAAATGACCTCGTCAGGAAAGTGCCCAGAGGAGGGGAAGGAAGGTGGTTAGGGTGAGCAAACCCAGGCGCAAGGTTTGCTTGCGTTTGTTGGTTTTGAGTAAAGCAGTCAACATTCCGA
>JAJAZB010000128.1 GCA_026785975.1 Cytophagaceae bacterium
CACTCAGTTTTCCACTCAGTTTTTTATGCCAAAACGCGACATCGTCGTTATCGGCTCCTCGGCGGGGGGCGTCTATGCGTTAAAAGACCTGGTAAGCCAATTGCCAGCCGATTTTAACGCCTCCATTTTCGTGGTTCAACACGTGGCCGCCAACACCCCGAGTTTATTGCCCGGGATTTTGAGCCGTTCGGGACCACTCCCGGCCGTACACCCACACGACGGCGACGCTTTTGAGCCAGGGCACATTTACCTGGCTCCCCCCAACCACCACCTTATCCTGGATCATGGCCGCGTTTTGGTGAGGAAAGGCCCAAAAGAGAACCGCTTCCGGCCTTCCATCGACGCCTTGTTTCGATCGGCCGCGTACACCTACGGTTCCCGGGTGATTGGCGTCATACTGACCGGCCTGCTCAATGATGGTACGTCGGGGATGTGGACCGTCAAGCGACTCAACGGCGTAAGCATCGTGCAATCGCCCGATGATGCGCTCTACGCCGATATGCCCCTCAACGTGATGGAGTACGTCGACGTCGACCATACCATTCCGCTGGCGGAGTTAGGCCCCTTGCTCTGTCGATTGATCGACGAGCCTGCTCCCGAGCAGCATCAACTCTCCCCCGAGGAGACGGAAAGGATCGAGATTGAAGTTCGTACTGCCGCTCAACATAACGCATTTGAAATGGGAATTCTCAACCTGGGTCAACTCACGCAATTAACCTGCCCGGAATGCCACGGGGCCATATCTGCCATTCAGGAAGGTACGCTGGTCCGGTACCGCTGCCACACGGGTCATGCGTTCACGGCCAGTTCGCTCCTGTCTGAAGTATCAAAATCGGTCGAAGATTCCTTTTGGAAAGTGCTTCGGGGGCTGGAAGAATCCACGATTTTACTGGGACAAATGGGGGATAAATTCAAAAAAGAAGGCAAGTTGGAGGCCGCTGATCAATTCATTGAGCAGGCCCGAAAAACCCGGCAGCAGTCACAAGTCATTCTCGATTTAGTCTTTCAACACGAGCGGGTCAGCGAAGACGCCCGGCTGGAGGGGTGAAGAGGGTTGTCAGGGTTTGAAGGCTTGAATGGTGTTTGAAAATCAGGCGTTGTATGCGCTGGCGTAACCCCCATCCCCCTGAAGGGGGCTTTTCGTAGCTAAACCTTTTGGATGAAAAAGTCCCAGGCGGGTAGCCCCCTTCAGGGGGTTGGGGGTTGCGCGGATGACATTTTTAGAGTACCTCTTAAACCTTTAAATCTGCTACGTTGAGCACTTTCTCAAAAAATTTCAGCTTCACCCAAAAATTTCCTAAACGCCTCGCCTGAACGGCATTTAAAAACGCAGTTTTATACGTTTTTAAACTTTTCCAGGGAGTTGAATCGTATTTCAAAACCCTATTTTCATCCTCGTCCGGTTTATTCTGGTAAAACGGCCATTCGCCCAACCCATTTTCTTCTTTTTGGGCAATTTGTGGTTTGGCACAATTCCAAGAGCAATTTTTGCGTATCCCGGAATTGACTTTTGGTAAGATTTTATTTTGCCGTTTGCGGTTTTTACCAAATATTTTCTTTACTATATTAGCAAGCCTTTTTTAAATGGTTGGCGTTTGGGCGGTTTACCTGTATTTTATATGGAAACGGCCAGAGTGCTTTTTTACACCTAACTCTTCTTCCCACGATAAACGATTTACTGCCATGTCTGACCAACCGATGGGTCTTTACCGCCCCGAATTTGAGCACGATGCCTGCGGCATTGGCTTCACGGCCAACCTGAAAGGCCGGAAGTCGCACAAAATCGTACGCGACGCGATCACCATGCTCGAACGGATGGACCACCGGGGGGCCTGCGGCTGCGACCCCAACACGGGCGATGGCGCGGGCATTTTGTTGCAGATTCCCCACGAGTTTTTCCTGGAAGAATGCGCCCGGCTGGGTTTTCAATTACCCGCCGCCGGGTGGTACGGGGTCGGGATGGTGTTTTTACCGAAAGACGAAGCGTTGCGGCAGGAATGTAAAGAAATTCTCCACCGCCAAAGCATCCGGCAGGGATTGGAAATCATGGGCTACCGCGTCGTGCCCGTCGATGGGGTCGACCTCGGCGCAGATTCGGGCGCTGCGGAGCCGCAGATGGAACAGGTATTTATCCGCCGCCCCACCCACTGCACCGAAGAAATAGCCTTTGAACGCAAATTGTACGTGTTTCGGCAATACACCTCCCGCGTCATCAACGAAACGGTGAAGGGCGTCAACGACAAGTTTTACTTTACGTCGCTGTCGGCCCGGACCATTATTTACAAGGGAATGCTCACCACCATGCAGGTGACGCCCTACTTCCCCGACCTCAGCAACGAGGCCGTGACCTCGGCGTTTGCTATCGTTCACAGCCGTTTTTCAACGAATACCTTCCCCGAATGGAAACTGGCGCAGCCCTTCCGGTACATCGCCCACAACGGCGAAATCAACACCGTGAAGGGCAACGTCAAGTGGTTGCAGGCGCAGTCGTCGCTGTTTGAGTCCGATGTGTTTACGAAAGAAGAACTGGCCATGATTCTGCCCGTTTGCCAGCCGGGGCAGTCGGATTCGGCCATGTTGGACAACGCCATCGAGTTGCTCTACCTGTCGGGTCGCTCGCTGCCGCAAGTGATGATGATGCTCATTCCCGAAGCCTGGGACGGCAACGAAAGCATGGATGCCGAGCGCCGGGCTTTCTACGAATACCACGCCGCGCTGATGGAACCCTGGGACGGTCCGGCCTCGATTTCGTTTACGGATGGGCAAATGATTGGTGCCACCCTCGACCGCAACGGCCTGCGGCCCAGCCGGTTTTGGGTACTCAACGACGACACCGTCATCATGGCGTCGGAAGCGGGCGTGCTCGACGTGGATCAGCGAAAAGTGGTGTCGAAAGGCCGGTTGCAACCCGGCAAAATGTTTGTTGTCGACATGGAGCAGGAGCGCATCATTCCCGATGAGGAATTGAAGGCGGCTATTTGCCGCCGCCATCCCTACGCCGAGTGGTTGAAGGACTATAAAATCAAACTGGAAAGCCTGCCCGAACCCCGCACCGAGTACAAACACCCCTACGAACGGGAGTTGTTGCTGCGCCAGCAGTCGTTCGGTTTTACGACCGAAGACATCCGAATTATCCTGGCCCAGATGGTTGAAACGGGCAAAGAAGCCCTGGGTTCGATGGGCACCGATACGCCGCTGGCGATTCTTTCAGATCAAAGTCAGCACCTGAGTTACTACTTCAAGCAGTTGTTTGCGCAGGTGACCAACCCGCCCATCGACCCGATTCGGGAGCGGACGATCATGTCGCTGATTTCGTACGTCGGGGGATTTTCCAACCTGTTGAGCGAAACCCCCGAACACTGCAAAGTGCTCGAACTTCACCAGCCCGTGCTGACCAACCAGGAACTGGAGAAGATCCGGTGCATCGACACCCGGCATTTTACGACCAAGACGATTCACATCACGTTCCGCGCCGATGGCAAAGAAGGGGCGTTAAGAAAAGCCCTCGACCGCATTTGCCAGTACGCCGAGGACGCCGTAAATGATGATTACAGCATTATTTTGCTCAGTGATCGGGGCGTCGATTCCAACCACGCGCCCATTCCGTCGTTGCTGGCGACAGCCGCCGTACACCACCACCTGATGCGCCACGGCTTGCGGGCCAAAGTGGGCCTGATCGTGGAAGCGGGCGACGTGTGGGAAACGCACCATTTCGCCACACTCATCGGTTTCGGCGCATCGGGCGTCAATCCGTACATGGCCTACGAAACCATCCGGGGCATGATGGAGAAAAATATGCTCAACGTCGATTTTCCGTTTGAAAAACTGTTTTACAATTACGTAAAAGCGGTTAACGGGGAATTGCTGAAGATTTTCTCGAAAATGGGCATCTCCACGCTTCAATCGTACCAGGGGGCGCAGATTTTCGAGGCCCTGGGCCTCAACAAAGACGTTATCGATCAATATTTCACGGGCTGCATTTCGCGCATCGGCGGCCTTACCCTCGAAGGCATCGCCAAAGAAACCCTGGTGCGGCACAAGGTGGCATTTCCGGAAAGTCCGGTTCCCAACCCCCACCTCGAAGTGGGCGGCGTGTACCAGTGGAAACAACGCGGCGAGGCGCACCTGTTCAACCCGCAGACGATTCACCTGCTGCAACAATCGACCAGAACAGCTGATTATCAGATTTTTAAGAAATACACCAAACTCGTCGACGATCAAACCGAAAAGGCGATGACGCTGCGGGGCTTGTTGAAATTCAAGAAATCAACGCCCATTCCGATTGAGGAAGTCGAACCCATCGAAAGCATCTTCAAACGCTTTGCGACGGGCGCGATGTCGTTCGGCTCGATCAGTTACGAAGCCCACACGACGCTGGCCATCGCGATGAACCGCATCGGCGGCAAGTCCAACACCGGCGAGGGCGGCGAAGACCCCATCCGGTACACTTGCCTGCCCAACGGCGACTCGATGAACTCGGCGATCAAGCAGGTGGCCTCCGGTCGGTTTGGCGTCACGGCGCACTACCTGACCAACGCGCAGGAACTTCAAATCAAAATGGCGCAGGGGGCCAAACCCGGCGAAGGGGGGCAGTTGCCCGGCTACAAAGTAGACGATTGGATTGGCCGCACCCGGCATTCCACGCCCGGCGTCGGGCTGATTTCGCCCCCACCCCACCACGATATTTACTCGATCGAGGACCTGGCGCAGCTAATTTTCGACCTTAAAAACGCCAACCGCGCCGCCCGAATTTCAGTGAAACTGGTCTCGGAAGCGGGCGTCGGTACGGTCGCGGCGGGCGTAGCCAAAGCCCACGCCGACCACATCCTGATTGCCGGCCACGACGGCGGCACGGGCGCTTCTCCCCTCTCGTCGATTCGCCACGCGGGTTTGCCCTGGGAGTTGGGCTTAGCCGAAACGCACCAAACGCTGGTGCGCAACAAACTGCGTGGCCGGGTTACCGTCCAGACCGACGGGCAACTCAAAACGGGGCGCGATTTAGCCATTGCGGCCTTGCTCGGTGCCGAAGAATGGGGCGTGGCCACGGCGGCGCTTGTCACCGCTGGTTGCATCATGATGCGTAAATGTCACCTGAATACCTGCCCGGTGGGCGTAGCGACGCAAAACCCTGAATTGCGGGCGCTGTACACCGGGAAGCCTGAGCACGTGGTCAACCTGTTCACGTTCCTGGCCATGGAATTGCGCGAACTCATGGCCGAACTGGGTTTTCGCACGGTCAACGAAATGGTGGGTCAGGTGGATCGCCTCGAACAACGCGAAACCACCGGCCACTGGAAGTACAAACACCTGGATTTATCACCCGTTTTGTACAAAGAACCCATGTCGCTCGACGTGGCGCTGTACAAGCAGGAGGAGCAGGATCACGGCATTGCGCAGCAGGTCGACTGGCGATTGATCGAAGCCGCCAAACCCGCTCTGGAACACGGTGAGCCGGTTTACGCCGAATTTGACATCATCAACGTCAACCGGACGATTGGGGCCATGTTGTCCAACGAGATCACCAAAATTTACCAGGAAAAAGGTCTCCCGTCGGGCACGATTCACTTTAAATTCAGGGGCACGGCGGGGCAGAGTTTCGGGGCTTTTTCAACGAAAGGTCTACGCCTCGAACTGGAAGGCGACGCCAACGATTACGTGGGCAAGGGCCTCTGCGGGGCCGAACTCATCGTGTATCCCGACGCCAACTCCACCTTCGATCCGGCCAAAAACAGCATCGTCGGTAACGTGTCGTTTTACGGAGCCACCTCGGGCGAGGCGTATTTGCGCGGCATGGCCGGTGAACGGTTCGCGGTCCGCAACTCCGGGGCGAAAGTCGTCGTTGAAGGCGTGGGTGATCACGGTTGCGAGTACATGACGGGCGGTTTGGTGGTGATTCTGGGCGAAACGGGCCGCAACTTTGCGGCGGGCATGAGCGGCGGCGTGGCTTACGTCTGGGACAAGGCGGGCGATTTTTCGGAGAAGTTAAACCGGGAAATGGTTGCCCTCGAAGACCTCACGACGGAGGACGAAAACATCGTTCGGTTGTTCGTTGAAAAACACCTCGACTTCACCAAATCGGACGTGGCCCAATACGTGCTTGACAATTGGGAAGTTCTTGTCAATCAATTTGTCAAAGTGATGCCGCAGGATTTCAAGCGCGCCCTCGAAAGCCGTGGTGTGAGTCTCGGCGAGCAGTTGGAGAACAAAGACGTGGTGTACCGCGATATTCAGGTGGAGGTGGCGCACGCGTAAACTTGTATTCTCCAATGCCTGTTGTTCTGTTCATTTACGGGTTTAAGTTCAAATTTTACAGCAATGAAAACGACGAACCTCCGCATATTCACGTGCTGAAAGGCGGTGGCAACACAAAGTATTGGCTAATGCCCGAACCAGATGAGGCGTATTCTTACGGCTACACGGTTAGAGAACGCAGACAAATCAAGGAGTTGGTTTTGAAAAACCATACCCTGTTAATCTCCAAATGGAATGAATTCTTCGGACGTTGAACTTGCAAACAAACCTTCATCTGACCCGCTCGATCAACTGATTTTCGAACACGGCCTGCGAATCAAACGCTTGTTTTTTGACGTGGAACTTGACCGAATGTTGGTGTTGCTATCGAATGGCAACGTTCTGAATTTAAAACTCTCGGGGTTTGCCCGTTTGAGAAACGCTACGCTTGAACAACTGAACGAGTACACCCTCGAAGGTGGTGGAGTCGCCATAAGTTGGGAATCGCTTGACGAGGATTTATCACTCAAAGGATTCATCCGGCAGGCGGCATTGGAAGAAACGATTTATCACCTGGCAAAATTAGCCTAATTCGTTTCTGACCCGAAACCTAAATTTCATTGGCCATGTCAACAACCGAACTGAAAGCCAATTTCCACAAACTCATCGACGGCATCGACGATGAGGATCAGTTGCGCGACTTGTACGAGGTGGTCGCCGAATACGCTTATAAAAATGGCGAACTCGACGCACTCACTCCCGATCAAATAAAGCGCATTTACGACTCTTTAGAACAAGTCGAGCGTGGTGAGGGCATTCCCAACGCCGTAGTCATGCAGGAAATGAAGCAATGGCTCAAAAAATAACCTGGATGCCCAACGCCCGCGAAGATTTTCGCGACATTATACACTACCTGGCCAACGAGTGGGGAAATACTTTTGCCGAGGAATTTACTGAACGGGTAAGTAAACAACTTGAACTGATTGAAAACCACTTGTTTATTGGAAAACAAAATGAACAATTCAGCAGCATCCGTCAATTGCCCGTTACAAAAAACTACATTCTTTATTACCTCGTTTTGCACGAAGAAATCATAATCGTCAATCTGCTTCACACGAACAGAAAACGATAACCTTCCCACACCAATAACCATTATGGGCAAACCAACCGGCTTTCTTGAATTCACCCGCGAAACCCCAAAAAAGCGGGATCGGCACGAACGCATCACCGATTACCGCGAAATCGACATTGACCTCGGCACCGAAAAAACTCAGGCGCAGGCGGCTCGCTGCATGGACTGCGGGACGCCTTTTTGTCACAGCGGCTGTCCCTTGGGCAACATTATCCCGGAGTTCAACGATGCCGTGTACGAGGGCAATTGGGGGTATGCCTACGAAATTTTGGCCTCGACCAATAATTTCCCCGAATTTACGGGCCGCATCTGCCCGGCACCCTGCGAGGCCAGTTGCGTGCTGGGCATCAACAAGCCCCCGGTGACCATCGAGTACATCGAAAAATCCATTATTGAACACGCCTTCGCCAACGGGCTGGTGAAGCCCAACGTGCCCCCCCGACGCACCGGCAAAACGGTAGCCGTCGTCGGCTCCGGCCCCGCCGGAATGGCCGCCGCCGCGCAGTTGAACCAGGCTGGGCACACGGTGACCGTTTTTGAGCGGGCCGACCAGATTGGCGGGTTGCTGCGCTACGGTATTCCCGATTTTAAATTGGAAAAATGGATCGTGCAACGGCGAGTCGATGTGATGCGCGAGGAAGGAATCATCTTCCGCACCAGCGTCGACGTTGGGGTGGACATCAAGGCCGATGAACTACTCGAAGGCTTCGATCTCATTCTCCTGGCGGGCGGCTCCACGGTGGCGCGCGGGGTACCCGTGTCCGGCTGGGAGCAGTATCTGGGCCAGGGCATTCACCCCGCCATGGAGTTTTTGAGCCAGCAAAACAAGCGCGTGGCGGGTATCGATCCGCTGGCCGACCACCGGGGCATGGCCTACAAAAATGGCCAACTCAGCGCCGAAGGCAAGCACGTCGTGGTGATTGGCGGCGGTGATACCGGCTCCGACTGCGTGGGTACGTCCAACCGCCACCGGGCCGCGTCGATTACGCAAATTGAATTATTGCCCATGCCGCCCGAAGACCGGGCGGCCAATACGCCCTGGCCCAACTGGCCCATGATGTTGCGCACGTCGACCTCGCACGAGGAAGGCTGCGAACGCCACTGGTCCATTCAAACCAAAGAATTTATTGGCGACGAAACCGGTGTTTTGAAAGCCTTAAAAATTGTGGAATTGGGCTGGAAGACCGAAAACGGCAAGATGACGTTCAGCGAATTACCAAACACCGAACGCGAGATTCCCTGCGATCTGGCCTTGATTGCGGCGGGTTTTCTGCATCCTCAACGCGAAGGTCTTCTGGCTGATTTGACTATCGAAACCGATGAGCGGGGGAACGTGAAAACGGCCAATTACCAAACCAACGTCGACAAGGTATTTGCGGCGGGCGATATGCGTCGGGGGCAGTCGCTCGTGGTCTGGGCCATCAGCGAGGGCCGGGAAGCCGCCCGCGCTGCTGACCAGTGGCTCATGGGCGAAACCATGCTTGAAGCGAAGGCGGTATCAATGGTGGCCGTTGCCTGAACCTGCCTGATTTTAGTACAAATCAACCTGTCAGTTGAACACGAAAAAGGCCCCGAGTACTCGGGGCCTTTTTCGTGTTCAACCGGATTCCACGCTATCGGGGATAGTCTTCGGTTTCTTCCGTCACCGAAGGTTCCTCCGTCCGGCTCGGATTTTGGATTGGTATATCCTTGTTCAATTCGTTGTACCCACTTTGGTCATTCAGATTTCCTTCGTCCGAGTGTTGCGACCCGTCCCGGTCGTTGTCGTTGGAGTCGTACCCCTCGTCGCCCAGCGGTTCCTGAATCTCAGGCTGATCGGTTTGGGGATGAATTTCTGGTTTTGGAACTTCAGGCTGACCAATACCTGGAATGGTCGACGGTACTGGCTGTTCGATTTCTTTCTTCCCCGGACCCGGATCAACATTTTTCATTTCATCGAACGAACCCCCCAGCACCGTTGAGTTAGCTCCGGTTTGAGGCCCTCCAACCACACTGCTACCCTCGGTTTTGCCCCGAGTACCCGGGGCTTGCGACTGGGCTTCATTCGGGTGGCCCGCAGTCGGGTTCGTTTGCGTTTCCATTTTCAACTGTGGTTTAAACTATATTTCGTTGCATGAAGTGATTGTGACACGGAAAGGAATAAATAAAAAATCGTACCAACTCGGTCGGTTCGACCAGCAAACGAGACCCCCTGGTAGCTGGTGAGGCTTTTCCTCGCTCCGGGCGTCTTTTCCCCAATTGGTGCGGGTCGGCTTTATCCCACTCACTACGTCGGGCAATCCGGTTGAAGTTGACATGGCTTACACCCATCGTTTGAATCAGGAATACATTTTTCAAACCAGTTCACGTCCAAATCAATAACTCATGAACGACCGACTTCAAAAAGCGATCGACGATCTCAATTACCTGATTGCGGTTAATTCCGCCCGCATCAAGGAATATGAAACTGCCACTGAAAAGATAAAGAACCGGGAACTTCAGGTACTGTTTCAGGGAATGGGAGCGGAAAGCAGCACTCATATCTCTGAACTGTCCGGATTGATCCAGGAACTTGGCGGAGAGGTCGAGCAAGGCACAACCCTGTCGGGCGATTTACACCGAATCTGGTTGGATGTTAAATCCGCGTTTACGAACCACGACTCCAAGGCCATCCTGGAAGCCGTTGAATGCGCCGAACGTGGCACCCTCGATGCGTACAGTCGTATTCTGGAGGTGGGCGATGATTTAACGGAAGAAGCACTATCGCTTGTCAATCAGCAGCATCAAGCGATTAAAAACGCGCACACAGCCATTGAACGCCTCAGCCAGCAACCCATCGAAAGCTAATCGCTGAAGCTCAGTCTTAACTTTTCTTAACAGTTTTATGGGGTGGAATCCGACACTTCGCTATGGTTTTTTGCGTTAAAAGTACGTGAACAGATTTTCCAAAAACCCCAATCAAAGTTTGTATGTAGCACGGCTACTCATCTGATTTTCAGAGTTGTTTGTTGTTTAACTCCTCAATTTTTATAGCACATTTCATGAAACGTTTCCCTTATTTCCTCCTGTTGGGCGCACTGCTGGCCTTGAGTAGCTGTTCCCCCAGCGTCACGGTGCATTCGGACTATGCCCGGGGCGTCAATTTCCGTCAATACAACTCGTTTGCCGTTGAAGCCGAAGCCGGTCGTAACGCCGATCCGGTGATGGGTGGCGATCTGAATCAACGACGCATCATCAAAGCCCTCGAAGGCGAAATGGTGGCGCGGGGCCTTGCCCGGTCTACCGAAAAGCAGGCTGATCTGATCGTCCGCTTCGGTACGGATTCGCGGGATCGCCAGTCGACGCAGTCGAACAATAACTATTCGCCCTGGATGTGGCGGTACGGTGGCAACATGAACACCTACACCCGCAACTACGAAGAAAACCGCATCGTGGTCAATGTGTACGACGCCCGCACCAACCAGCAAATCTGGCAGGGTTGGGCCTCGGGTCAGTTTTACGATCGTAAAAAAGACGTAGAAGCCGCCGTGTTTCAGTCGGTCAACAAAATCATGACTCGTTTTCCGGTTCAACCCAGTTCCGAATTTGCTCAGAATCGCTGAGCTGAACTTGTAGCGCGGATTGCCTAATCCGCGCTCGAAAAGAAACACGAAATACCAATTTGCAAGGAAAGCCGGGTTCTACCCGGCTTTTTTGTTTTCCCTCACGAAACGCTATTTTTGGCTTTTACTAAATGCCAGAACTATGGCCTTCCTGAAATCCAGTCGCCTCGATGCGCTGCGCTACGAGATTCGTGGGCCGGTTTATGAAAAAGCCCTTGAACTCGAAGCCCAGGGGTTCAAAATCATAAAACTCAATATTGGCAACCCCGCTCCTTTTGGCTTCGACGCGCCCGATGAGATCATCCACGACATGATCGTCAACATCCGCGACGCCCAGGGTTATGCCGACTCGCGGGGACTTTTTGCCGCCCGGAAGGCCGTCATGCACTACACGCAAAGTCAGGGCATCGCGGGGGTGGCTATCGAGGATGTGTACATTGGCAACGGCGTGAGCGAGTTGATCCTGCTCTCGATGCAGGCGCTGCTCGATGACGGTGACGAAATTCTGGTTCCCTCCCCCGACTACCCGCTCTGGACCACCGCCGTAGCCCTCTGCGGCGGAAAACCCGTGCATTATCACTGCGACGAAGCGAGCGATTGGAACCCCGACCTGAATGATTTGGAGCGAAAAATTACCCGTCGCACGAAGGGGATCGTGGTCATCAATCCCAACAATCCGACGGGGGCGGTGTACGACCGGGAGGTTCTCGAACGCATCGCCCGGCTCGCCGAAAAGCACAAACTAATCCTGTTCAGCGATGAGATTTACGATAAAATTCTGTACGATGGGGCGGTTCATCACCCGATGGCAACTCTGGCCACTGAAACCCTCTGCCTGACTTACGGCGGTTTGTCTAAAAACTACCGGGCGGCGGGTTTCCGGGGAGGCTGGCTGATTCTGAGTGGTGCCAAAAAACAGGCCAGTTCGTACATCGAGGGCCTTACGCTGCTGGCGAGCCTGCGCTTGTGCGGCAACGTACCGGCCCAGTTTGCCATTCAAACGGCCTTAGGCGGCTACCAGAGCATCAACGATTTGGTGGCTCCATCCGGGCGACTCCACAAGCAAATGGAACTGGCCTATGACCGGATCACTTCGATACCGGCCTTGACGTCGTTAAAACCAAAGGCCGCATTTTCCTGATTACCAAAATTGAAATTAAAACTTTACGGTTAGCCAAACAATGAC
>JAJAZB010000129.1 GCA_026785975.1 Cytophagaceae bacterium
GGCTTTACCCCTTGAGCGGAACGCCGTTTTTGTTTGTCCTTTTTAGTAGCTGAAGATGGCCACCAGCGTCTGACAGACCCGTTGGGATGTAGCATCATCCAGGCTCCCTAAACATTTTACCAATCGGGCTTTATCAACCGAGCGCGTCTGGTCTAAAGCCACCTGCCCCTCCTGACCAGCGAATTGGCAATCGACGCGGGTAGGGTACCGCCTGCGTGTGCTGGTCATGGGAGCAATCAGCACCGTATTGAGCCGACTATTGATCGCACCAGGGGAAACAACCAAACAAGGCCGGGTTTTCGCAATTTCACTACCCTGGGTGGGGTCTAATGAAACAAGCCAGACATCGAACCGCTTGATCACCATGTCCACTCGGTCTGGTCAAAGTGATTTTTAGTTCCGTCGAACAAGTCACTTTCAGGCTGGTCACCAGCATTGATTGCTGCGTCAAACGCAGTCTCCCATCCATCGCGAGGGTGTTTTTTTACGGCGCGAAGGATCAATGCCCCATCGGCTATTTCAATATCGACGGTGCCTTCAATACCAGCCTGTTGCAGGATCGTTCGTGGTAAGAGAATCCCCTGCGAATTACCGATTTTACGAATGGGCTGTATCATATAATACCTTACGATTTGTTATAACAATGATATAACAAATGTACCCTGTTTTTGCTCAGAGTACTCATCTTTCGATCGGGAATTTCCACCGAAAAACACGCTTGGCTTTCATTGTCACTCGTCACAGTGCCCTTCATTGAATTAACTACCCCTCAGGGAAGTGTTTTTTTCGTTCCGTAAAAATCAGTTTCGATTTATAACCTTCGCCACCGCATCCCCACCGTCGCAATGGCCAGCATTGTCGCTGAGCTAATCGGCATTAGAATGGCCGCCACCACCGGCGATAGATTTCCCGTCAGGGCGTAGGATAAACCGACGAAATTATAGAGCAGGGAAACCCCAAAACTGAATTGGATCAGGCGCATTCCAAACCGGCTATAACTCAGAAAATCTGGCAATTGCCGTAGCGCGGCCGCTTCTAAAATAGCGTCGCTGGCGGGTGTAAACTGGATCGTGTCGTCGGTGACGGCGATGCCCACGTCGGCCTGTTTCAGCGCCCCGGCGTCGTTCAACCCATCGCCGACCATCAGCACACGATGGCCCTGGTTTTGTAACTGCCGCACGATGTCGAGCTTTTGCTGTGGCTGGCAGTTGAATGTCATGTTTTCCGGGGCGAACCAGCGCATCATTTCGGGCCGGGCCGCGTCGTTATCCCCCGAAAGCAGGTACAGCGAATGGGTAGTTTTAAGGCCGTTGAGCATCGCATCGAGGCCGGGCCGGTATTGATTTTGGAACTGAAAACAGCCCCGGTACTGCTGCTCGATGGCGATGTGAACGGTAGCCCCGGTTGCGTCTTCGGTCTGCGGACGTGCGGTCTGAGAGGCCACAGGCCACGGATTTACAAACAAATACGACCCGACCTTAACGACCCAGCCATCGACCAGTCCCTGCACGCCCTGGCCCGGCACTTCGGTAAATCCCTCGACCGGCAATGGCAGAGCATCCGCCAGATACGTCGTCAATTTCCGGCTGAGCGGATGCGCCGACTGCCGCACCAGCGACGCCACCAGGGAGCGTTCGTAGGCGATCAGCGGCTGCGTAAACGATTCCTGAACGGCGGTCTGGGTTGTGGACGTCAACGTGCCCGTTTTATCAAAAACGACGGTATCACAGTCGGCCATCTGCTCGATTACTTCCGCATTTTTAAGGTATAATTTCTGCTGGCTCAGCCTCCGCAGACCATTTCCCAGCGCGAACGGATACGACAGCGAAAGCGCACAGGGACAGGCAATGATGAGCACGGCCGTGAAGGCATTGATCGCGCGGGCCGGGTCGTGGGTGTACCAGTACAACCCAACCAGCGTGGCCACCGTAAGGATGGTCATCGTGAAGTACTTGCCTACCGCATCGGCAAAGGTGCGCAGGTGGGAAGTGTCGCCCTTCCGAAACGCATCGTTGTTCCAGAGTTGGGTCAGGTAACTTTGCGATACCTCCCGCACCACCTCCAGTTCGATGGCTTCGCCCATTTGCTTGCCGCCCGCGTAAAGCAGTGCCCCTGGTTGTTTCGGCTCCGGCTCCGATTCACCCGTTACAAAACTGTAGTCGATCAGGGCCTGGCCTCTGTAAAGCAGCCCATCGGCGGGGATCAGTTCGTGGTTTCGCAGTCGAATGCGGTCGCCTTTGCGGAGTTGTGCTACCGGAATGGCAGTTTCTCCATCCGGTTTCAGGAGCGTTACTGCCATCGGGAAATACGATTTGTAATCCCGCTCGAACGACAAAAATTTGTGCGTTCGCTGCTGAAACCATTTTCCGCACAACAGGAAGAAAATCAGCCCCGTCAGCGAATCGAAATAGCCTGCTCCGTTCAAAATCAGTACTTCGTACGTACCCCGAAAGAAGGCCACCAGAATACCCAGCAGAATCGGCAGGTCAATATTGATGATGCCTTTTTTTAGGCTCGTCCAAACCGACTCAAAATAACCCGAAGCCGAATAGAACACGACGGGAATGGCCAGCGCGATATTGATGAGGCCAAAAAGGTGTTTAAACGCCGGATCATCGAGGCCCAGGTATTCGGGAAAGCTGAACAGCATGATGTTGCCCGAACAAAATCCTGCCACCGCCAGCCGGTAAAGCAGGGGTCGGTACGACGGGTTTTGCTGGTTTTTAACGACGTCGTCAAGGCTGATCAGCGGCTCGTAGCCAATGGAACTGAGCAGTTCGACCACCTGCCTAAGCGTTAACTTGTCGGGCTGGTAGGTCAGGTGAACCTGCTTTTTCAGGAAGTCCACCCGCGACTGCTGAATGCCGGGATGAATTCGGTAGAGGTGTTCGAGTAGCCACAAACACGAACTACAGTGAATGGCGGGCACCTGAAACGTGACTTTAGCCACCGAATCACTGGCAAACTCCAGCAACTGGGCGGCAATATCCGGGTGATCCAGAAATTCGAGTCGGGTCGGCTGCCCGTTTCCTTTTTTGACATTAATGCCCGGCCGACTGTCTTCATCGCTCGGCTCAATCGTGTAATACTGGCAAAGCTGGTGCTGACTCAGGAGGCTGTACACCGTTTTGCAGCCCTCGCAGCAAAAGTGTTTCTCCTCGTACAACGTCTCGTGCCCGGTGCAGTCGTTGCCGCAGTGGTAGCAGTGGGTTGGTGTAGTCGTTGTCAAAACCGGTAGGGTTAGACCACGGCCAGTAGCGGAATGTCGGTCAGGCGGGCCATGCGCTGGGTTTCGCCCTCCTCAAACAGTCGCCGGAACCAGCCATGGGCCTGGGGCAGCATCATAATCAGGTCGGCTTTGTTGGTGTGGGCAAAGGTCAACAGCGTGTCGTAAACCTCCTCGCCGGGCAGCACGGTCAGTGTGTGGGGGATCGAGGCCATTAAATGACGGATGTGTTCGGCCCGGCTCCGAATGGCCGCATCGGTTGGCTTGTCGTGGATACACAATACATTCAGGACGCACCCCACTTGTTGGGCGAATCGAATGGCGGTATCGAAGACCACGGCGTCGGGTGGCGTGTCCAGATCAAGGCCCAGCACCACATTTTTGATGGCGGTATACTCGGCCGATGGCGGAATAAGCAACAGCGGCACCTGCGTTTCGGGCACCATTTCGGTGGCCATACTCCCCATCAGCTGGGCACTTTGCGGCGATGAGCCTACGGTAGACATAATCAGCAGATCGACTTTTTCGGCCTGCACCACCTCCCGGATGACGGGTATGGCGTAGCCTTCTTTCGTCACGCACCGAATGGGCACGTCGTTGCCATAGCGTTTGTGTAACTCGACAGATAGTCGGTTGAGTGCCCGCTGATTATCTTCTCGTATGGCCTGTGAGCCAAGCAGAGAATCTCCGACGGTTTCAGCGGGATTTGTCGGCCAGAAATGAAACGCATTAATCAGCACTAAACTCGCCTGCTGAGCGTGGGCAAGTTGTATGGCAAAGTGGGCAGCCCGGTTGGCATTGGGCGTAAGGTCGGTAGCAACAGCGATAGTTTTCATAGCCAGTTTGGTTTTCCGTTTTCGGGCAGACTGAACGTTGAGACTGCGCTACAAAGCAAGCGTAATCGGCTCATGAGTAGCCTGATCGTCGTCATAAATCAACCTGATTTCTGTCAGGCAAATAGGCGTACTTGAAATTAAAGTGTGTTGAAAATCAGTTTGTGGCGCATCAGGCCCGGCACGAGCCGGGCCGACGACCCTTACGACAATGCTTTCGCTGAGTCGTTGTGGATCGAACCGCCGAAGCGGCCGCTTAAAGTCGGAAGTGTTGGAAGGAGGCTGTTTTTTGAGCGTGTACGATGCCCGCACCAGCTTTGGCCAACCGCTTTAGCATGGGCAAAGGCTAAAGTCAAGCTTAGAAGTTAGAATTTTCAACATAACCTGCTTCTACCCTATTTTGTGGTTTCAACAGCGTTTTCAGAAACTGAATCCGACACGACCGCCCCGCCCCGGATTCGGATAATGCGCTGGGTACGCGAGGCCAGTTCGAGGTCGTGCGTGACCAGCACGAGGGTTGTGCCCGCTTCGCGGTTGAGGGTAAAAATCAGGTCCACAACGTTGGCGCTGGTATCAGTGTCGAGGTTGCCCGTGGGTTCATCGGCAAAAAGAATTTTGGGTCGGTTGGCAAAAGCCCGCGCCAGCGATACCCGTTGCTGCTCGCCACCGGATAGCTGAGTGGGGTAGTGGTGTCCGCGCTGGGCCAGCCCGACTCGTTCGAGCAATTCCTGCGCGGTGCGTTTCGCGCCTTTTTCGCCCCGCAGTTCCAGGGGTACCATCACGTTTTCGAGGGCCGTGAGGGTGGGGAGCAACTGAAAATTTTGAAAAATAAACCCGACGTATTGGTTTCGCACCGCCGCGCGTTCATCCTCGCTGAGGCTGTCGAGCCGGATGTCGTTGAGGTACACGCTACCCGAAGAGGCCCGGTCCAACCCGGCGCAGAGGCCAAGTAGCGTGGTTTTGCCGCTACCCGACGGCCCCACGATGGAGAACGTGTCGCCGGGTTGTAATTCAAAACTGACATTATCCAGCACGGTCAGGGTTCGGCCGCCACTTTGGTAGGTTTTTGTCAGGTTTTGTACGCGTAGAATACTCATAATCGACGGGTGTTCGTAGGTTTGTCTGAATCGTTGGCCAAAATTGAAACTCTATCGGTTGACTTTTTATTATTAACCAAAGAAGTTCATCCCAAGTCATTTAGAGCTTATAACTAACGATAGCGCCATTTGCTCTCATTTGGCCCCGGAAAAATTGACTACCGGAATCAAAACCGGCTGAATGGCCGAATTAACAAAACGAAACGTTTTTCTCACCCCCAAATCATCTTTAGAAGTGATGCGACGCGTCAAGCCTTTTTCTTTCCTGAATGGAAATTATCTTTCCATTTACGCCTTATTCCTGGTTTCGGTTTTGTCGGGTTGCGGGGCAAAAACCGAAACCAGCGAAGCCCCCGACGACCTGCGACCGGCTGAATCACCCAAACAGCGTAGTCCCGACAGCGACACGAGCTTAGCCAAACGGAAAACCATTCTGTTTTTTGGCAACAGCCTGACCGCTGGCTACGGGGTTGAACCCACGCAGGCTTTTCCGGCGCTGGTGGGTCGTGAAATCGACTCCGCCGGGTTGGACTACCGCGTCGTCAACGCCGGGCTGAGCGGCGAAACCACGGCGGGCGGCAAAAGTCGCATTGGTTGGGTGCTGCGCCAACCCGTCGATGTGTTCGTGCTCGAACTGGGCGGCAACGACGGCCTTCGGGGTATTCAATTGGTATCGACCAAACGAAATTTACAAGCCATCATCGACACCGTGCGGCGGAAAAGCCCGCAGGCGAAAATTGTCATTGCCGGGATGCAAATCCCACCCAACATGGGGCCTGAGTACACCACGCGCTTCCGGCAAATCTTTGGTGAACTGGCCACCGAAAACAGGGCCGTTCTGATTCCGTTCCTCCTCGAAGGCGTTGGCGGTGTGCCCCGGCTCAATCAATCGGATGGCATTCACCCTACGCCGCAGGGCCACCGGCTTGTGGCACGTACCGTTTGGAACGTGCTGGAACCCGTGCTGCGCGAGGAAAGTGAACATGCAGAATAATATCACATAATTTGTTTCAAAAGCCTCTTCTCCATCGGGAAGGGGCTTTTTTTTCTATTCCTTGCTTTCTACGCCGCCCGGAGTTGCCCCTACGACATCTTCTCGGGAGACATTTTCTTTAAATTAGGCAATACCCGCTATTCCTCCACCTCGTCAGTTACCGCCTCAAAGCCGCCGGATATTCATTTTCGCTGGCCCCGGCCCCCGGCACCGCTCTACCTTTGGTTCGGTAATCAAAATCAATCTCTTAAAAACAAATTCAAAGTGAAACTTTTTGACATCGCAATGCGGGCTAGCCTTTACGCCCTACTGGGTTTGGCCGCCTGCCAGAAACACACCCTGCCCGAACCTGAATCGACGATCTCTACGCGCTCCGATGACGACCGCGCTAAGTTTTTCGGTAAAATTTACACCCTCACCAAGCACGGCAACGCTTCCCTGAGTTACGGGAATGACGGTCGGTTGAACAAGGTGACTTACGAAACGGGTGCAATCAGCCACGTCACCTACACGCCCGGCTTTTTCAATTCGCAGTCCGTTCAGGTGATCGCGTATTTGCGCAGTAACAATAAGATGAGCCAGAACACCAAATTTCTGGTCGATGCATCGGGGCGGTGTTACGAAGAACAAACGACGCACTACTGGTACAATGCCAATGCCGAAGAAACTCAAAGCCAAAACAGCGATTCCCACTTTGATTAATTGCTTGATTATCAGTGCCTTGAAAATTGAAAAATGCTTCGTAATTACTTAACAATCAAGCAATTAGAAAAACACGGAATAATACAATTTAATTTGTGTTGATAATCAGAGACTTACA
>JAJAZB010000130.1 GCA_026785975.1 Cytophagaceae bacterium
ACAATGCCCCGGACGCGCAGGGCCAGTTCGTCACTCACTAATTTGGGCCGGTGGTTATACCGCAACTCGGAGAGAATCGCTTCGGCAAAGGGACTGTTTTCGCCTGAACCGTCCTGCACGGTTTCGTCGCGCCCGCCCGAAGTGATGACCCAGCGTGATTTTTTTGATTCGAGTACGTCCGCCAAGAGGTTGTCGTTTGGCACCGACCGTCCCCTCGACAGCAATGACCCCGAAAAACACGAATCTGAAATCAGCAATACGTGCCGGCACTTCATGTTTTTAATGCATTTCTGCACCGTTTCGTTTGGCACAAAGGAGTCGATGTCGCCGCGTTCCGCCTCCACGGGTACCCAGTAACCGTCCTTGTTCTCGTCCAAAAGTCCATGACCTGAAAAGTAAATCAGTAAACTGTCGTCGCTACCCAAGGCCGAGGCATTGGTGAAGCCATACAGTTTGTTGATAATGTTCTTGCGGGTGGCTTGCTCGTTTTTCAATAATACCAGGTGTTCCTGGTCGAAATCGTACTTGTCAAGCAACACGGCTGCCACGTCGTCCAGGTCTTTGACGGCATTCCGCAGGGTTGATAAATGTTCGTAGGCATTGATGCCGATGCCAAAGAAAAATTTCCGGCCCGGAGGCAGGGTAGTGGATTCTTCTATCAACACCGCTCCGCGTTCTTTTTTGCTCATGGTGAGTCGTGGAAAAAATGCAAAAGCACTTGACAAACATAAACAAAAAGGGCTACGGTTTTGACCGCAGCCCTTCAAATTTTTATAAGTAACGTACTGAAAATCTTACGCTTCCACCTCCGCCAGCACCGGATAATCGGTATAGCCTTTCTCACCCGGTGTGTAGAACGTCGTAAAATCAGGGGCGTTGAGCGGGGCGTCGGTCTTCAGCCGCTCCACCAAATCGGGATTGGCCAGGAACGGACGACCAATGGCAATCAGATCAGCTTTGCCACTTTGCAGGGCTTCTTCGGCGCGGGCTTTGTCGTAGCCACCGCTTAGAATCAGTGTGCCTTTGAATTTCTCCCGAATCACCTCAATAATCTTTTCTTCAACCGCCGGAGCGCCCATCGAGGTGTGGTCGACGAGGTGAATGTACACGACTTTCCCGTTGAGGTGTTCGGCCAGGTAGGCGTAGGCTTCGTCGTAAGCCGGATCGTAGGGCATATCATTGAACACGCCGTAGGGCGACAACCGGATGCCGGTTTTCTCAACCCCAATGGCTTTTGAAACGGCCTCCGTCGCTTCCAACGCAAATCGGGCGCGATTTTCAACGCTCCCGCCATACTCGTCGGTGCGTTGGTTGGTGGTTGGGCGAAGAAACTGCTCGATCAGGTAACCATTGGCCCCGTGCAATTCCACGCCGTCAAATCCGGCTTCAATCGCGTTTTTGGCGGCCTGCACAAATTCCTGAATGGCGGCTTTCACCTCCTCCGTCGTGAATTCGCGGGGCGTGGGGTGATTCTGCATCCCGAGCGTATCCGTGTAAATCTGCCCGGCGGCGGCCAGGGCCGAGGGAGCCAGTACTTCCGCGCCTTCGTCCATGTGAACGGGGTGCGCCACGCGGCCCGTATTCATAAGTTGGGCGAAAATTTTTCCGCCTTGCTCATGAACGGCGGCGGTTACGGCCTTCCAGCCCGCAATCTGAGCCTGGGTGTAAAGCCCCGGAATCCGGGCGTAGCCGGTCCCGTTTTTCGACGGTCCGATGCCTTCCGTCACGATAAGGCCCGCCCCGGCGCGCTGGGCGTAATAATCGGCCATGATGTCCGTCACGTCGTGACCAACCGTGGCGCGGTTGCGGGTCATGGGGGCCATCACGAGGTGATTGGCCAACGTTAGGTTACCCAGTTGGGTTGGTTGAAAAAGCGTTTGTGCGCTCATAATCGGTACGATGAGAAAAAAGGTTAGTTGATGAATCTAAATTTTTCGATTCGTTTTAGCAAAAAAAGAGGCGTTTACGCATCGAAAAAATATCAATGTGCTAACGCCTCTGAAGTAAGAAAGTTCAGGCCAGGGTCTTAAAAAATTGGGATAGTTGCTGAAACCGCTCCCGGTTGAGGGAGAAAAAGTGGTGCTTGCCTTCCTTGCGAACAGTAACTAAACCGCTATCCGTCAGCAGTTTGAGATGGTGCGACGTACAAGCCTGCGACAGTCCCGTCAACGCTTGGGCGTCGAGGCAACAAATTTCTTTTTTCTCCGACAACTCGTTGACAATGCTCAACCGGTGCTTGTCGCCAACGGCTGCCGTTGCTTTTTCGATGAATTTTGAATCGGTCATGGGGGCGATGTTCGTTGCGGTCCGCCGCGCGGTTCGATGCTTGATGTTCGATGCTTGATGTTCGTTGTTCAACGCGGGAGCTTTTGGTAATAGTTGATCAATCCATTCAGCATTTGCTTGACCTTCGATACCATGTCGAGCAATGTATTTAAGCGTAAATCATCAAAGTAAAGTTGGTCAAACGCCAGATAAAGTTGGGTTTCCAACTCGTATGCTGAACCACGGGCAATGAAGAAAAACTGCAATGAATCCTTTGACGAATTGCGCCCGCTCCCTTCAGCAATGTTCGACGGAATGGACACCGCACACCGGCGCATCTGGCTCGTTAAACCGTAAAGTTCCTCTTTTGGAAACGCCCGGGTCAGTTCGTAAACGTCACGGACTAAAGTTCGGGATAATTTCCACACATCTAAATCAGAGTACGTTTTCATAGAGAACAACGAACCGCGCGGCGGACCGCATCGAACAACAAACATCGAGCATCGAATTCAAGCTTGCCGGAAACTTTTCATAATCCAGCCGCCACCGATCACGTCGTCGCCCTCGTAAAACACGGCGGCTTGCCCCGGCGCGATGCCTGAGACGGGTTCGTGAAAACGTACTTCGATGCGATCCTCGGCGGTTTGCTCGACTACGGCAGGCGTGCCGTCGTGTTTGTAGCGCACTTTGGTGCTGGTTTCGAGCGGCGCGATGAGGCGGTCGTATTTCACCAGGTTTAGCTTCCCCACCACCATGCCGTCGCGCTCCAGGTCTTTGTCGCGGCCCAACACGACTTCATTGGTTTCTTTCCTAATTTCGGTCACGAAGGCCGGGTAGCCCAGCGCGATGCCGAGGCCCTTGCGTTGCCCAACCGTGTAGAACGGGTAGCCCTCGTGCGTACCCAGAACGTTGCCGGTTTCATCCACGAATCGACCTCCCGCTACCTCGGCTTCGAGCGTGGGAATGCGGCGTTTCAGGAATCCCCGGTAATCGTTGTCGGGCACGAAGCAAATTTCGTAACTCTCTGATTTATTGACCAAATCCATAAACCCGCGCCGGGTGGCATCGGCCCGGATATCGGCTTTGGTTAGGTGGCCCAACGGCAGTTTCGTCCGCGAGAGGCTTTCCTGCGACACGCCCCAGAGCACGTAACTCTGGTCTTTCCAGGTGTCCACGCCTTTTGAAATGATAAACCTGGAGTTTTCCTCGCGGATGTTGGCGTAATGGCCGGTGGCGATAAATTCACAGTCGAGTTTGTCAGCGCGGCGCAGCAGAGCGTCCCACTTGATGTGCGTATTGCACATCACGCAGGGATTGGGTGTGCGGCCTTCGAGGTATTCACCGGTGAAATAATCGATAACGGCGTCGCCGAATTCGTCGCGGATATCGAGGATGAAGTGCGGGAAACCGAGTTCGACGGCCACGTTGCGGGCGTCGTTGATGGAGTCGAGACTACAGCAGCCGGTTTCTTTTTTGCTGCCGCCACTGCTGGCGTAGTCCCAGGTTTTCATCGTCATCCCAACGACTTCGTACCCTTGTTCGTGTAGCATGACCGCCGCCAGTGAAGAATCAATGCCGCCACTCATGGCGACCAAAATACGTCCGTGTTTGCTCATAATCTGCGAAGGGTCAAGGCCTTCCGATTAGTTAATGAGTGAATGAAAGAATGAGTGAATGACTGAATAAAAGGCATTCAACGTCGTAAAGATAAGTAGCTAACCGCTTTGATATTACGTTGGTTCCGGGGCGAAGTTGGCGAACAAGTACCTAAGCGCGTAGCTTTGCCATTTACTGGTTTCACCAAATCTGCTGTCAATCATTCAGAATTCAGCATTCAGAATTCAGCATTAATCTATTGCCCATGCTCCGCACCCTCGTTAAAATTTCCAATGTAACCAACCTTTCGGACGCCCGCTACTGCGCGGGCATGGGCGTGGAATGGCTGGGTTTTTCGATGGATGAAGTTCCGTTTGAAAAATACCAGGAAATCCGGGGCTGGGTGTCGGGTGTACAGATCGTGGGCGAAACCGAGTTGGACGACGTAGCCGAAATCACGGCACTGTCGCAACGGTTTCTGCCGGATTACCTCCAGGTTACCGTTCCTGAACTGCTGCCTTCGCTTTCTCTGCTGGGCCTGCCGCTGATCCTCCTAATCGACGTGGCCGGACAATCGCCCGAGGCAGTAGCGGCTACACTGGTTAACCACGAGGCGTCCGTTGCCTATTTTCTCCTGGAAAGTTCGGATGATTTCGCGCACCTCGACGACGCTGCGCTGGCCTGGCTCGACAAACTGGCCTTTCGCTACCCGATTCTGCTCGGTTTCGGGTTGCGCGAAATCACCGTGGCCGAGGTTCTGGATCAGATTCCGGTGCAAGGCATCGCTCTGAGTGGCGGCGATGAACTGCGCCCCGGTTACAAGGATTTCGGCGAAATGATGGATTTGCTGGAAGCCATCGAGACCGACTAGTAAGCAAAAAAAGCCCGTCCGCAATCATTTTCGATTGCGGACGGGACAAAAAAATGTAGCGTAGAAGCGGCCCATCAGTCGCCCGATAGGATTTTGCTACGCTACTGATTGCACATCGCTGTGCAAGATTTTATGAAAATAATCAGGCCCGGTACCGGTTGTCACGCTCGGTGTAACGACGCTCGGGACGGATCATAAACGGGAGGCTTACGCCCAAAGCCAGTAATATCAATGCAAAAACAGGAGCAATGGACAGCATAAAATAAAGTAGATTTTCAAGTGTTGTTTCCATAGTTCAAAATTGATACCCAGACCTACGGATTTTTAGCGTAAAAAGACTTGTTTTTTAAAACCCGTATTTCTACGGAGTCGGGTACCATCCGGTTTTTCGTCCGCTCGGTAGCCCGGCGCGGCCTTACGCCCAAAACCGATTGCACCCGAAGTGCCTTTTCCTGCACTTTTAGACCTGTTTTCAACCTTTTCACCTTTTTATGAATCCCTTACATCGCATTCCTTCACGGGCCGTACTCGGTGGCGTAGCCGCCGGACTGGCCGACTATTTTCGCACGGACGTGCTCCTGGTGCGACTTATTTTTGTGGTCGGGTTTTTCCTGACCCACGGTCCATTTGGGTTTGTTTACCTCATTTTGTGGATCGCCCTCCCCAAGAGTCCACAATTTGAAACCACGATGGGTCTGGAGGCGTCCAACCTCCCGGCATCCGGTACGTCTTACCGGCCCGATTACCGGGTTTGGGGTGGGGTGCTTATTGGTCTGGGTACGCTATTTCTGCTCGATGAATTTACCTGGTGGTTCGACTGGGATAAGATCTGGCCGCTGGGCCTGGTGGGCATCGGGTTGTACCTGATTTTCAAAGACCGCCTCCCGCAGAATCGTGCTGATACCCTGTCGCAATCGCAATCCTCGTCGGAAAATCAACCCCCACAACCCAACTTATGAAAACATCAAACCTGGTCGGCGGCATCGTTCTGATTGTACTCGGCGTTATTTTTCTTGGCAATGAATTAGACTGGTTTCACATCCGCCTGCGCGACGTGTTCCGGTTCTGGCCCTTGGTGCTGATTGCCTACGGCGTGTACTTCCTCGTTCGTAGTAAGCAGCGCCCCCCGCATTCGCCCGAAAATCCCCTCTAACCCACGTCTGGCTGATCGTTCCCAACTGAATAATTCGGGAATAATAAACCGGGCCTTAAAAACTATCCATCCAATCATGAATTCACGCAACCTACTGACTGGCGCCATACTCATTGGCATAGGCATTCTTTTTCTGGGACGCAACATCGGGTGGTTCGATTTCGACTGGGGCCAACTGGCGCGTTTCTGGCCACTTCTGGTTATTCTGCTGGGAATCACCCTGCTGTTTGGGCAACGCAGCCGCCCCCTTACCGTAGCCACGGTCTTGCTGCTGGCCATTGCGATCCCCATCGCCATCGTTCACCGCGAACGGGGTGGTTTAGATCACGCTGGCTTTTTCGATAATGACCAGCACTGGGATTTTGATCATGATGAATATGACTACGATAAAAGAGACGACGAGGCGACGTCGGATACAACCCAGACGGAGTCCCGAACCGGCCGTAACCTCACGGGTGGTGCCCAGCAATTTACTGAGCCGATGGACGCCACCCTGCAACGGGCCTCGTTTCGGCTCGAAGGGGGTGCGGCGCATTTCGACATCGGCGGCACCAGTTCGCAACTGGTGCAAGCCAGCACGGACCTCGACTTCGGGCGGTACTCACTGCAAAAAGTGCTGAAAGACGACGGGCAGGGGGCTGACCTCACCTTTTCGATGAAAGGCAATAAAAAAATGGAGTGGAAAAACGGCGACTTCCGAAATCGGGTGAACGTCAGCCTGAATGCGACGCCGCTCTGGGACATCCACGCCGAAATCGGGGCGGGTGAAGCCGATTTTGACCTGTCGCCCTACCGGGTGCGGACCATGACGCTCGAAACGGGCGTCACCGATATCGACGTCAAGTTTGGCGACCGGGCCGATTTGACGGAAGTCGACGTCGACGCGGGCGTCGCGCACGTGCGGTTGCGGGTACCCAAATCGGTGGGTTGCCGGATCGACCACGAAGGTTTGAGTGTCAAAGACTTCGACGATTTCCAGAAAGTAGGCAACTATTATCAATCGGCGGGCTACGACCAGGCCACCAAGAAAATCAACATTAAATTTGACAGCGGCCTCTCCAAACTCGACGTGGAGCGGTACTGAGCACTAAATGAATCAAACCCCGGCGGCTCCGATTGAATCGGGGCCGCTTTTTTGTTCCATCAAAAGAAATAGAGTGGCAAGTGTTGAGTAAAAGTCCGTGTGACTGGCAGGAATACTTGTCACTTTCTACGATAGAATGATTAAATCCATTCCCGCTACTTGTTGAACACGATGACGAATTCTTTATCAATGGGTTACAAAAAATAAATTGAGGCAACGGTCTTGCAGAAGTGCGGGGGAATGGGTAGGATTGCGGGAACCTCAACTTAATTCAAGACGTGAAAGAATTGATTATTGTCGTATTGATAGTCGTAAGCGCGAGCGCATTTGCCCAGGAACGTGAGGACGTTCAGCGCAATAGTGCGGGCGAAGTGGAATACTCTGATGTGAAGGAAGTGCCAGACACAAAAAAGGAAGAATTATTTAGCCGCTCACAAGCTTGGATAGCGGCAAGTTTTAAGTCAACTCAGCAAGTAATTCAGCTTGCTGATAAAGAGTTAGGTCGGGTTGTGGCACGTGGGCATACCGATTTTCACTCTTTTACCTTTGGCAAGGTTCGGCCCTATGGCATCACGCACTTTCAATTAACTATTGATTGCAAAGATGGTAAGTATCGGGCCGTTTTAAATCAGTTTGTTTGGAAGTACCCTTCGGCTAAGGTGCAAATGCCAATCGACAAAATACTTCGGGGCCAAACCGGCAAACGTAGGAATGGCGGTGAGGTCATACTGGCCTTCGATCAAGATATGTTGCACATACTTGAGTCCCTGAACAAAGCGATGAACACCAAGTCTAACGATTTCTAATGTGCTAAACCCTAACCGCGCCTTCCTCGACATCCTCTTTCCGCTTGATTAAATCCACCTCCCGCTACTTATTGAAAACAATTTTTACTTGTCCGATTGGGCATCCCCGCCGGGCGGCTTTTTTTTGCGGGGACGCCCAGTCCGTCCGGCGGGTAGGGGCTTAAGCTATGAAATAGGAATGCGCTGTTCGGGATTTGAATTAGTATTAGTTGGTTTCACCCGTCCGGCGTGACACCCGCCGGACGGACTGGGCGTCCCCGCAAAAAAAAGCCGCCCGACGGGGGCGCTGGCGGATAAACCCGAGTACTCGGACGGTACGCCGCGCGGTTTATCCACCAAAAAATAATACACGTTAATTTTGCCCACTTACCCAACTCACAAAGCCCTTACCGCAAACCGAGCGGGGTCTTGGGCTACTAACTGATTCCGCAGCGGTTTGCCGAATGTCGGCGATTCCATGTCAAACGTGTCGCCGGGTTGTGGTCGGATGCCCTCCGAAAAGCTCAACACGGCCGCCCCGTAAAAATGGCAATGCACGTCGCCCGGTTGCCGGAAAAGCCCGTACTGAAAATGGTGGAATTCCAGATTGGCAATATTATGGCTCATGTGCGCCTCGCCGGTCAGAAATTCACGCTCCCAAACGACCGCCCCCGCCCGAAATACCCGCGAAACGCCCCGAACCTCAGCGGGCAATTCGCCCAACAACAATTCCGGCCCGAGGGCGTAGGCGCGTAGTTTGGAGTGAGCCAGGTACAGGTAGTTTTGCCGTTCGAGTACGTGATCCGAAAACTCGTTGGCCAAGGCAAATCCCACCCGGTGCGGTTGCCCGAGGGCATCGTTGACGTACAGCCCGGCAATTTCAGCTTCATCGCCGCCGTCGAGGGCAAAATCCGGCAGGGGAATGGGGGCGAAGGGAGCCACCATCGACAGGCCGTTTCCTTTGTAAAACCACTCCGGCAAACTACCCGGCTGGCCATCGATCAGGCGGCCATCGGCGACGCCCATCCGAAAAAGTTTCATGGAATCCGTCAACACCTCGTCTTGCGCGGTGGTGTGCATCGCGTCACGGGAAGCGGCTGAACCCAGGTGCGTCAGGCCGGTGCCCGTTGCCCAAAACCGGTACGGATCCGGGTGGTCGAGTGGGGCCAGAATTCGACCTTCCGAAATCACAATCTCGTACACTTCGGTGTCCTCGCCACTGAGTTGCCCGGCCAACTGTTGCAACGGAATGCTTTGTTGAATGGCGCGTTGGGCCAGTTGGTACGTCGTGGCCAGTTCGTTCAGCAAGCGTAATTGGTCGCCCTCAACGACCGCCACCCGGCGATTTCCAGACTGAGTACTAAGTTGAACGAGCCGCATGGAAGTGAATGTGCGAATGAATGAATGTGCAAATGTGCGAATGAGAGAATGAGAGAATGAGAGAATGAGAGAATGAGAGAATGTGCGAATGTGCGAATGAAAGACAGATGATCCGCCGCGCGGCAAAAATCAATTCATGAAGCTGTTTAGGATTCTGGACAATAAAGATGTTTTGTCATACCGACGTTAGGAGGGTCCGTGGGGGGGGGGGGATTCAAGGTCCCGCCGTACGTCGGGTTGGCAAAACAGG
>JAJAZB010000131.1 GCA_026785975.1 Cytophagaceae bacterium
AACACGGGAAACCCCAACGCGACAATAACCAGCCCCGCGCCTCTCGTAACCGGCTTGAACCACAGCAAAACCAGGCACAGCAACGCCGAAAATACCACGTAGAGCGCGGGCAGTACCGGGTAGCCGAAGGCGCGGTATGGGCGCGGCGCATCGGGCCGCCGGCGGCGCAGGATAAATACGCCGCCAATGGTGAGGATGTAAAAAATCAGGATGACGAAAACCGTGTAGTCGAGCAATTGCCCATACGTACCCGACAAGCAAAGCAGGCCCGCCCAAACGCACTGAATCACCAGGGCAAACCCCGGTACGCCGTGGCGGTTGAGTTCAGCGGCTTTGCGAAAAAACAACCCATCGCGGGCCATGGCGTAACTAACTCTGGCCCCGGCCAGAATAATGCCGTTGTTGCAACCAAACGTCGAAATCATAATGAAAATGGCCATGATGATCGTGGCCACGTTGCCAAAAATCTGCGACGCCGCCGCCGTACCCACGCGCCCATTCGTCGCAAACATGATGCCCCGGGCAACTTCGTCGGCTCCGTTGGGATCGCCTTTCACCGGCAGCAGCATCTGGTAGGCCACGTTGGCCAGAATATACAACACGCTGACCGTCAGCGTTCCAAAAAATAAACTCAGTGGAATACTCCGCCGTGGATCTTTGACCTCGGCGGCGGTGAAGGTGATGTTGTTCCAGGCACTCGACGAAAACAGCGGCCCCACCATCGCCAGTCCGATGGCCGTCAGCAAAGGCCACCCTGCCAGCGGCGTAATTTTCACCACCCCATCCACCACGTCGGTGCGGAAGGTGTCCCAGAAATTAGCCAGATTCAGCGACCAGAAATCCTTGTTTACGCCCGCCGCAATGCCCAGCACGACCAGGCCCAGCAAGGCGGTCGTTTTGGTCAGTGTAAAAATGAGTTGGACGAATTTCGCTTCCCGAACCCCGCGCAGGTTGATGCCCGTCAGGAGTACGATCACGGCCACCGCCAGCAGTTGCACCGAGCTGATCTTCAGACCAAACCCATTAAAAAGCACATTGTCGGCGCTAATCCAGGGAATCAGTACGCCCGTGTAGGTGGCAAAAGCCGTGGCGACCGCCGCAATCGTGCCCGTTTCGACCACCAGAAACGTCGTCCAGCCAAACAGAAAACCCACCAGCGGATTGTAGGCTTCCTGCAAATACACGTACTGCCCACCGGCGCGGGGCATCATCCCGGCCAGTTCGCCGTAACTCAGCGCGGCGATGAGCGTCACGATGCCCGTCACGACCCAGGCGCCCAGCACGTAGCCGGGGGCGCCGAGATTACGGGCCACGTCGGCGGAGACAATGAAAATCCCCGAGCCAATCATCGAGCCGATGACGATCATCGTGGCGTCGAGCAGCGAGAGGGCACGGGCGGGTTGGGTGGTTTCGGAAGGCGAAGCGGGAATCGGTTTTTCGGACATAAACACCGGGTGGTTGAATTCCCGAAAAACGACAAACAACACGATATTACCAAACAGTGTTTTTAGCTTTACAGGCTCATCACGCAATTTATGAGAAGCCGGGTTCGCTTCAGGGTGTTGTTTCTCACGGCGTTGTTGACGCTCCGGGTGTTGATTGTGCCCGCCATCTTTTTGGATTTTCAGCTTCGTAAAGACTACATCGCCCGGTACCTCTGCGAAAACCGGAACCGCCCGCTGTTAAATTGTGACGGCAAATGCTACCTGGCCAAGCGCCTTAACGCCGCCCAGGAACAAGAGCAAAGTCAAAAAGGCCAGGAATTGATGCGGTTTTTGTTTGAATTGCCTTTCGTTGCGCCCTCTCCCCCACTGGAATTTAATCCGGTTCGTTTCGCCGCCAAAATTCACTTTCCCAAGTACCTCGTCCCAATTTCCGATGGTCGGCTGAGTACCCTATTCCACCCACCCCAACGGGCCTGATTCGGCTTTTTTCTTCATTGTCTGGCTTTTGTGGCCTGAACGTTTGCGTGTAATCCCTCATCGGGTTTAACGCCGTTCGTGCGACAACGCCTTGTTTCAACCCTACATTTTTAGTTCGATCGGCTGTGTCAGCCCGGACCGTACCCGTCCCGCTGTCAGGCCATTCTTTCTATTTTCATGAAAAATTCAACGCTGCTTTTCGCTATTCTGGCTGGTTTTACTTTTTTTTGTTTCCTGCAAAAAAGACGATGAAGACTCGTTCAACGCGACCGATAAAAATACCCTGACCCTCGAATTCGACAACCGGGTGGGTAGTCAAAATCTGGCTCTCGGTACCAACGTTTTCAAAAATAGTTCGGGCGAAGACTTCACCGTCACGAAGCTCAACTACTTCATTTCCAACGTCACACTGACCAAAGAAGACGGCTCGGAGGTGAAATTCGGAGGAAATCACAACGGCGCGGTTTCTGAAGGCCATGTCGCAGTTTCTGGTGACGCTCGTTTCGGCGGATTCTCATTACGACCGGGTGCGTTCGGGAAAGGAACAATTCACCACCGACGAACAGGCTGGCCTCCGGGTTTTTCAGGCGAAGGGCTGCGCGAGTTGCCACGCGGGGGAACTGATTACCGACGGGACTTTTCGCTACAATGGCCTGCAACCCACCCAAATCAATGACCTGGGCCGGGCCAAAATCACGGAGCTTGCGGCAGACAATTATAAATTTAGGCTCATACCTAATGTCGGACTGATAGTTAGTTTGGATAGTTTTACCCAAAAAACGCTCTTATGCTCATTCAATTACACAAGCTCTTAGATGTGGCCCAGTGCTATGATTTTCTCCGGCAAGTTCGCTGGCCTGATGGAGCGGTTTGTCCAACTTGTGCCAGCGAGGAGACGGTCAAAAATGGAAAAGACACTGTCCAAATTCATTGCCAGCACTACAAATGTAAAGCCTGTGGAGTCTATTTTGATGATTTAACGGATACCGTTTTTAGCGGTAGTCATCAAGGGGTTCATCAATGGATGACGGCTTTATACTTGATGAATTTGAATGTATCAATGGCTCAGGTTGCGGCAGAATTAGATATTTCAGAGCAAACCGCTCAAAGTATGTGCGCCACGATTCGGGAGGGGGTTGTAAAAAAAACCCTGTTCCTGTCCTTAGCGGAATCCTTGAGGCTGATGAATGTTATGTCGTTGCAGGCCACAAAGGCCAGCCACTAAGAGTCAGAAAATCAGGACGTAAGCCGCGTAGACGGCGGCTCAAAGGCAAACGGGGTCGCGGCACAAGTGCTGATGAAAAGAATCCAGTTTTTGGCATGGTTGAGCGAGGGGGTTCAGTTTGTTTGCGCGTTTTACCGAATGTGAAACAGAAAACGATTCGTCCTGTGATTGATGGTTGTGCTGCGTCAGGGTCTCTAATTAACACAGACGAGTACAACATTTATAACAAACTGGTGGATTGGGGTTATGCTCACAAAGTTGTCAATCATGGTCAAGGCGAGTATGCTCGTGATGAAGATGGCGATGGTTTTCACGAAGTACATTGCAACACCCAAGAGGGCATTTGGTCTTTGCTACGGAGTTGGCTTCGTCCGCATCGTGGGGTTAGCCAAGAGAAGCTGCCCTTTTACGTAGGCTACTTTGAATGGATTCACAACTTACGAAAGCGGGGCAAAAAAGCCCTTCATGAAACATTTTGTCTGCTTTTGAAGCCCGATTTAAGGACTTATGATGAATGTCTAATCGTCAGTCCGATATAAGGTATGAGCCTTTCTTTTTTATCGAAACCGTACACCTGCGTCCCCGGATTGGTACTCGTGTGGCGGAGCCAAAGCTGGTTGACGAGCGTAAACTTGAAATACCGCGTACTGTCGGTGCCGAGGTACAGCCGCCCGTCTTTCGGGAATTTCTGCGCCAGAGCTGGTACCGCCAAACTAAGGGCGATCAGCGTGGCAGCTAAGTTCTTTTTTAACATCAGATGAAGTTTTTGTTTTCGGAAAATTGCGTTTTTAGACCTCTTTTTTAAAACGTAATTTTTTGAATATCAACTGATTAGTTCATTTTTAACTTACGGGCCGAAAGCGCGTGCCCTGCCACCGGCTTGTGTTTATCCAGGCCAGTAACGTGGGCAAAGCCACCGGTCTGATTGTAGGCTTTCTCGAAAAGGTGCAGATTTTCCATCACTGAGTGATCGACGAGGCGGGTTTGCGAGAGGTCGATGGTCACATTGCTCCCGGCGGGAACCGCATCAAGTTCTTTTTTGATGCTGAGCCAGTTGGAAAACACCGCCGCCGAACTCACCTCGACCACAAAATCACCCTGGAGCGTGTACACCCAAACGGGGGCCTTGAACGTAGCCCGGATGGGCTTGCCGTTGATGAGGTTGATAAGCATTTCGGTCAGCATACCCGCCCCGATGCCCACGAGCAAATCCACCCCGAGCGTAAACACAATGGTGATGCAGAAAATGATCAATTGCTCCCATCCAATTTTGTAAGCGTGGA
>JAJAZB010000132.1 GCA_026785975.1 Cytophagaceae bacterium
ATTGGTCAGACTGCCCACGTACATACCGGCGCACACCGTACCGCCGTGAGGTTTTATACCCCGGTTAAGTGTATTGTCTACACATGATCTTAATGTAGGATCGGACGTCCAGGAATCACTGGTGCCCCCAGTAGGGGCTACCCAATCATTCAAGTAGTCGCTAATATTTTCGCCGGGTAGAATTATATCGCAGGGCTGTTTTTTTACGGCTTAAAAACCAGGGTTAGGTACCAGGTTTTGAGCAATCCCGAAGAGGGGTGTTATTACAAAAAGTAAAAAGAACGTCAGAAGTCTTTTGGTCTGGGGCATAATTAGACTTGTTTTTGTTTGATTATCAGTTATTTGTTTTTTTCTGACCTCTATTTGATAATCTATAATTCCATAAACCAGCACATACTTCTAAGCTTTCATCAAATCTATTTAACGATTTTCCACGATACTTTATACACAGAATATGATCGCGTTTCATGCCTGCTATTGAGTTTTCTACACAGACCCGACGACGACTAACGCTCCAGTTATACTCTTTCTGTTCCTGAGTAAATTTACCTTCTGGATTCTTTTTGCTTTTTCGTGGTTTTTTGATTGGAATACTCCATGATTTTAATTTGTAATCTTTAGCAATTCCTTGATAACCCAAATCAATGTTAAGGTGTTTGTTAATGAAAAAGTCTCCATCCGTCGGAAATTCATTTTTTAACAAGGTGTAATCATGAATCTTTCCACCAAATACAGTTTTGCCTAAAAAATGGATACGCCTGTCCGAAGTGCTTATGAGGGTATTTTTAAAGCTATGCTGATGTTTTTTTTACTATAAAGATCGGCCTTTTTCTTCTCATTATCAGGGCGTTGCGTCGGATACTCACTCGCATCAATACTTAATTCCTCAATACCTTCAAACCGGGTCGCCGGAGCGATAGAATTCCATATCTTCTTTAGAACTAAAAACACGCCTGGGCGAGTCCCCTTCATCAGTCAAACCAGTTTTTAGAATTGGTTTTAACCTCATAATCGCACTATACGCTGTCGCCCGTGCCATACCAAAGTTGATCGCCAGTACATCAAACGTTACCCCTACTTTATGGTGGTAAAGTAGGAAAAATAAGGCCTCCGCCGGGTTCTGAAAAATGCTATCTTTACCAAACCCTTGTGGCCAATCAATGGTAAGAGTTGGTTTATACCAGGTAGCAAATTTTTGGCTCAATGTCTCGAATTGATTTTTCGTTAAGCCTGTTATTGAGGAGTAGTCTCGGTCAGACTTTACATTTGAAAAAATACTGAAACGATTTCCGGGGGTATTTGAAATTACTTTTTCTATGATGATCCGAATTTACGACAAACAACTGATAATCAAAAACGAATAAGTCTATTGATAAGCCAAGAACTTAGCAATGCAAAAACTGCTTCTGTCCGTCATGGCGAGCGAAGCGCGGCAATCTACCGAAGCGGGCCGGAATCATGGGTACACCCGATTTTCTGGAATGATCTACGGCGGCAGATTGCTTCGTCGCGGTCCGCCGCTGCGGCTCGTTTCACTCGCATCTCGCAATGACGGAGTAAGTGCGTTTTTTTGCGGAACATCAATCAATAACTACATTCGATTCCTCCAACCGTTTACCAATGAAAAAACCCCTCCCATGCCTGCTGCTTTGGCTGCTTATTCTCGGGCCGGGCATGGCTCAGGCTCAACTGACTACGACGCTGACGGGCCGCATCACCGATGCGGCCACCGGCCAGCCCTTGCCCTTTGCCAGTGTGTACATCAACACCACGACGAACGGCACGACGACGGACGAAAACGGGAACTACCGATTACGCCAGGTGCCGCTGGGTACGGTTGAATTGGCGGCTTCGTACGTGGGATATCTGCCCGCCCGTCAGACGCTCCGGCTCACGAGCGACCAGCCCCGCACGGTGAATCTGGCGCTGAAAGCCTCCGATTTAACACTGAACGACGTCACGATTAAGGCGAAGGCCAGCAAAGCCTGGCAGCGGCAGTTTCGCCGGTTCAAAGATGCCTTGCTGGGGGAATCTGCTTTTGCCAACCAGTGCGCCATTCCAAATGGGCGCTCCGTGGCGTTTACCGAAAAAGGCGGGCATTTGCTGGCGCGGGCGGCCGAACCCTTGCTCATCGAAAATCGGGCGTTGGGCTACCGCGTGTATTACGAACTGCTCCATTTCGATGCGTTCCGCTCGGCGGCGCATTACGCGGGTGCGAGTCGGTTCGAGGAGATAACTCCGGCCAATCCCGAACAGGCCGAGCGCTGGCAACGCAACCGGCGACGCGCCTACCGGGGTTCGACCCGGCATTTGCTGGCCAGCCTGATTGCCGGAACCTACGAACAAGAGGGATTTCTGGTGTACCAAAGTATTTTTGATATTCCCACCGATCTCAGTCCGATCCTATCATTCGATGGTCTGCGCCGCTCGAAGGCCATCCAGTCCGATAGTCTGTTTTTGCCGGGTGAACTTTCGTTTGAACGCCGGTTTGTTTCGAGACAGCCTCTGGAAATTTTTTACACCAAACTCAACCCCCGCAATTCACCCTACCGCGATATGCCCTACGCGTATTCGCTGCTCAACCTGCCCCAGGGCACCTCCGTCGTCACGACCGATGGTTGGGTGACGCGCCCGCAGGGGATGGAACTCCGGGGCTACCTCGGCGGCGACCGGCTGGCGAGTCTGCTGCCGACCGACTGGCGACCGGCCCTTAACCTGCCGTCTTTGGTGGCTAAGGCACTCGCTCAGGGGCAGGTACTGCCACCCGATCAGCGGCTCGATTCGCTGGCCCGGTGGTGGAACGAACACCACCAGAATCCCACGCCCACTGTTTTTCTCCACACCGATAAATCCCTCTACGCCACCGGTGACCGGCTCTGGCTGAGCGCTTACGTACTCGACGCCCGGACGCATCAGCCCCTGGCCAATCGGTTCAGCGATGTCGATGAGGCGCTGCACGTCGAGCTACTTGCGGCTACGGGGCGGCTGGTGCAGCACCAGTGGCTACGCCTGGCCCAGGGTCGTACCTCGGGCGACTTCCGCTTGTCGGATACCCTCACGAGTGGCACGTACCAGCTACGCGCCTACACCGATTCGGAGCAGAGCAGTTCGCAACCGGCTTTTGAACGTACCATCCTGATTCATAATTGGTTGAAAGAGCCGACTCGTCCATCGGCGCGTCTCGTTGACGATAGTCTGGACGTGCAGTTCTTGCCCGAAGGTGGGCGTTGGGTCGCGGGCTTACCGGCCCGATTAGGCGTAAAAGTGCTCGACCCGGCCGGGCGCGGGCAACGCGTTCTCTGCCTCATCCGGAACGCCCAGGGCCGGGAAGTAGCCCGTCTGATCACCAACGACCGGGGTATGGGGAGTGTCGGATTAACGCCTTTGCCCAACCAGCACTACCAGGCTACCGTGCAGGGAGACGGATTTTCGCAAACCGCGCCGCTCCCCGCCGTGGAACCCGAAGGCATCACGCTCACCGCCGACGCGTTGAGTGATTCGACGTTGCTCCTGCTGCGGGTGCAGGCCTCGCCGGGGTACGCCCGGCAGGCGTTGTACGTGGTGCTGCAAAGTCGGGGTGAGTTGCTTCAGCAAACCAAATTTCAGTTGCTCGACGCCAAAGCGCAGTTGGGTATTTTGATGGCCAAACTGACCCCCGGTTTATGCCAGGTCAGCCTGTTCGACGCCACGGGTCGGCCCTGGGCCGAGCGACTGGTTTTTATTCCCGAGCGACTGACCCCGGCGGGCATAAGCATCACGCCCGATAAGCCCGCCTACCGGCCGCGTGAGCAGGCCGTACTGACGGTACGCCTGGCCGACGGAGCCGATTACCCACTGGTTGCGCAAGTATCCGCCTCGGTCACCGACGCTGACCAAGTGCCCTCCGACAGCCTGAGCGCCGATATGCGCACCCACCTTTTACTCACGGGCGAATTGCACGGTGCCATCGAAGCGCCAATCGAATATCTGCGCGATAACCTCCCTACCACCCGCCAAGCTCTGGACGCTCTGCTGCTCACGCAGGGCTGGCGGCGGCTGAGTTGGGTACCTCGCGCCGATCAGGTAGCCGAAGGGGTTGATTCTCTGGTTGGCATTACGCTGACCGGCCGGGTCACCAACCGTAGAGGACGGCCCATTCCCAGGGCGAAACTGTTGTTGACTTCCGCCAATGCCACCCAACCCGTGACGTATTCCGTTGGGGCCGATGCGCAGGGTGTTTTTCAACTGACTGGCCTCGTGCTGACCGATACCGTGCGCCTGCACACCCAAGTGATGGACGAAGGATTTAAATCGCTCAAAGCCAGCGTCTTGCTCGATGCACCCGGCAGGTCGTTCAAACCGCTAACGGATTCCCTGACCCGTCCCGATTGGGGCAAATTCAAGGGCGCACTGGCGGCGGCCCGAGTGCGGCAGGAATCCAACCAGGAACAGTACCGGGAACGCGGGGCGACGCAACTCCGGGAGGTCATTGTTCGGGCGTTTAAGCCCAATACCAATACCGCCGCCGAAGCCAATGCCCGTCGCATCAGTATTCACGGAATGCCTGACCACGCACTTGATTTTGATGAGGCTGCGGCAAGTCGCTACTCAACGGCCTACGATATGCTGATGGGACGGATGCCCGGGGTGCAGGTTCAGCGACGGCAGTTTGGATCGGGCTACATTGTGTCGATTCGCGGCTTCAGCTCCTTTAGCACGAAGAATGCCGCCCCCCTGTACCTGGTGGATGGCAATTATCTGGAGGAAAACGACGAAGGCACCGCACTCCTGATGATCAACCCAACCACCATTGAGCGGATCGAGGTCTTGAAAAATAGCGGCGCTTCGTCTTACGGCTCGCGGGGTGGCGGGGGCGTGATTGCGTTTTATTCGAGAAAATGGCAACCCGGAAAAGCCCCGGATGCCGACCGGGCCTCCAACGATTTGACGGTGCTCGGCTTCCCAACCCAGCGTCAGTTTTACGTACCCCGCTATTCGGGTACGCCCGAAGAAACCACCAAACCCGACCGCCGCGACGTGCTGTACTGGCAACCGCTCCTGCAAACCGACGCCCAGGGACAGGTCACGCTCACATTCCCCTTGTCTGACCTGGCCCGAACCCTGCGCATCAACATCCAGGGCATCACCGAAGACGGCCAGCCGGTGTCGGCGGAGCAGATTGTTAAATTAAAAGTGGAGAATTGAAAGTTGAAGCCCGATGTTTTGTCATCCCGACGTTAGGAGGGACCTTGCTG
>JAJAZB010000133.1 GCA_026785975.1 Cytophagaceae bacterium
CCCCGCCCCCCCCCCCCCCCGCGGCGGCGCCGCGCCGGGGGGTGAGGCCCTCAGAAATTCAAATTCAACCCCACGCGGCACGTCCGGGCCTGGGGGTAGGTGCCGATGTCGATGCCGTAGTCGAGGGTGTTGCCGTACTGCCCGTCGCCGATTTCGGGGTCGAAGCCCACGTAGTTGGTGAACGTCAGCAGGTTGTCGGCGGCGGCGTAGAGGCGCAGATAACTGCCGTTCTTGACGAACCGGTCGCTGAACTGCGAGTTCTGGTTCGGGTCGCGGAAGGTCATCCGGGGCTGGTCGGTGTCGGGGTTGTCGAGCGTCCAGCGGTCGAGGCGCTCGGTCAGCGAGTTGGCGATGCCGTTGGAATTGGTCAGGCCCTGGTAGGCCGTGCTGATGATTTCGTTGCCCTGTATGCCCTGGAAAAACAGATTCAGGTCGATGCTCTTGAACGACAGTTTCGAGGTAAACGCGTAGGTAAAATCGGGCGTGGCGCTACCGAGGTACGTCCGGTCGTCGGCGGTGATTTTCCCGTCGCCGTTCAGGTCCATGAATTTCACGTCGCCGATGCGGGCGTTGGGTTGAATCGCGGGCCCGCCTTTCGTGTAGGCCGTTAGTTCGTCGAGGGTGTTAAAAATCCCGTCGGTTTGCAAGCCGTAAAACGTCGCAATTTCCCGGCCCACTTCGGTGCGGGTGAGCGAGGCACCGCGTTGCTCGGTGCCGTTGAGCGGTGCGCCACCGCCGAGGCTGGTCACCCGGTTGTTGATTTTCGTGAAAATCGCCCCCAGTCCGTAGCGCAGGCCGCCCACCTGGTCGCGGTAGTTGAGCGAGAGTTCGACGCCCTTGTTTTCCATGCTGCCCGCGTTGACGTTGGGCGCACCGTACCCGGCGTGCACCGGCGCCCGCAGAATCATGTCGGTGGTTTTCTTGATGAAAAAGTCAGCGTTGAGGCTGAGGCGATTACTCAGGAAAGCGGCGTCCAGCCCGACGTTCGTCTGGGTAGTGGTTTCCCACTGCAACTCCGGGTTGCTGCCGTCTTTGGGCGAAAAACCCTCGACCACCTGGCCGTTGAACACGTAGAGGTTGCCGCCGATGACCCGCGTCACGTAGCCGTAGTCCCCGGCGGCGTTCTGGTTGCCCACCTGTCCCCACCCGGCGCGGAGTTTGAGTTGATTCACCACCGGGAGGGCCTTCATGAAGGCTTCTTCCGAAATATTCCAGCTACCGGCGAAGGACGGAAACACGCCCCAGCGCGAAGCGGGCAGGAATTTCGAGGAGCCGTCGTAGCGCAGCGTAGCGGTGAGCAGGTAGCGCCGGTCGAAGCCGTAGTTGACCCGCCCGAAGTACGACATCAGCGAACCCGATCCCTGCGAACTGTTCACGCGGGCGGCGTTGATGCCCGTGCCCTGGGCCGAGGAAACGTACCACAGGTCGGTGTCGACGGGGACGTTGTAGGCGCTGATGGAAATGTTGCTCGACGCGCCGTTCTGGATTTCGTAACCGAGCAGTCCGGTCACGCTGTGCTTGCCGAAGTCGCGCTGGTAGGTGGCGGTGTTGGTCCACATCCAACTGGTGCCCTGGCCCCGGCTTTCATTGAGGTTGCTTTGCTCGCGGTTTTCCTTCGTGCTGATGAAAAATTTCGGGTAATAACTTTTCGTATTCCCGAAACTCAGGTTGGAGCCAAACTGGGTGCGGAGCGTCAGCCCTTTCAGCACCTCGGCGTCGAGGTAGGCGTTGGCGTTGATGAGGTTGTTGCGGTTGACGTTGTTTTTCACTTCGTCCACTAACTGGGCGGGATTTTGGTTGTCGGGAAAATACGACCGCGCCCAGGTGCCCGTCACGGGGTCGATGGCCGGGGTAACCGGGTCGACGGCAATGGCGCTTTGCAGCGAACCGGCGTCGAAAAAAGTACTGCGCGAGTTGACGTAGCTGAGCGAGAACCCGCCCTTCAGCCAGTTGCTGATTTTCAGGTCACCGTTGAACCGAACGAAGGCTTTTTTCAACCCCGAATTCAGCACGATGCCTTCCTGGTCGATGTAGGTACCCGTGAGGCTGTACCGGTTGGTTTCGGTGCCGCCCATCATGTTGAGGCTGTATTGCTGCATCGGGGCGGACTGGAGCAATTCCTTCTGCCAGTCGGTGCCCCGGTAGTTTCCGGCTTTCACAAACCCGGCAATTGTGCTCACTTCCTTATCGATGACCGCGCCGTCGTTGTCGTAGGCTTCGAGGGTGAGGGTGGCGTACTGGGTGGCATTGAGCAACGACAAGTGCCGCCAGGCTTGCTGCGAAGCCACGTAGGTTTGGAGCGAAAACTTGGGTTCGCCCGCCTTGCCGCGTTTGGTGGTGATGAGCACCACGCCGTTAGCTCCGCGCGAGCCGTAAATCGCGGTGGCGGAGGCATCTTTCAAAATCTCCATCGACTCGATGTCCGTCGGAGCCAGAAAACCAATGTCACCCGTCTGAAACCCGTCGACCACGTAGAGCGGGTCGCTGTTGTTGATGGTGCCCACGCCCCGGATGCGCATTCCCGCGCCGGGCTTGCCCGATTGCGCCGTCACGTCGACCCCGGCCACGCGGCCTTGCAGGGCCTGCACCACGTTGCGGTGGCGAGTTGGGTGAGTTGCTCGGCTTTTACCGAGGCCACGGCCCCGGTCAGGTCGCTTTTGCGCTGGGTGCCGTAGCCCCCACCACGACGACCTCATCGAGGGCTTTGGTGTCGCTGGTCAGCGTGATGCTGAGGTTGGTTCGCCCGCCCGACAGGGGTACTTCCTGGGTAATCATCCCCACCGACGATACCGTCAGCGCTTTGGCGGTGGCGGGTACGCGCAGGGAAAAAGCCCCCTGCCCGTCGGACGAGGTGCCGATTTGGGTGCCGGTTACCCGGACGTTGGCCCCCGGTACGCCGACCCCGGCCTCATCGGTCACGCGGCCACTCAGGTTGCGGTCCTGGGCCAGGAGGGCGGTCAGGCTACCCTGCCAGAAAAACCCGAGTAGAAAAAGTTTTTTGGTAAACATCCTCATGCATTTGTTTAGATTTATCCCGGCAAAATTATAGCCCTTATTTTGCCTTTGGGCGGTACGGATTTATCTAATTCTTTCATCAAAATGAGAAATCATCGCTTAAGGGTTGTATCGAAATAGGTATGAACTTGTATTATTTTCCCCAAAACGGGTAATTTCGACAAGATGTTCTTAAATAATGCTCCACTCAACGTAGGTACTATTTTATCAAAATCAATGCAATACGGACGTTTTTATAAAAGAGTTGACAGAGTTTGAAGGCGTTAACTACCGCAAAACCCACCGGGAATACTGCTCCGTCCGAGGGTAATCCCTGAACTTCTCCTGCTTTCATGACGACGATTTACCGGGAAATCACGCCCCTGACCAAGCACGATTGCTTCACCATTTTTTCGCGGCACAAACGCGAGTTCGACTTTCCGTTGCACCACCACGAGGAGTTTGAACTCAACTTTATCCGCCACGCCAAAGGCGTGAAGCGCATCGTGGGCGACCACACCGACGTCATCGACGACATCGAACTGGTGCTGGTGGGCACCAACCTCCCCCACGGCTGGTTCAACCACCGCTACCACTACCAGGAAGGCGACGAGGAGGTGCTGGAAGTCACGCTTCAGTTTCACCGCGATTTGTTCGACGAGAAACTGCTGAGTCGGAACCATCTCAGTTTTATCCGCACGTTGCTGGAGCGCTCAGCGCGGGGAATATTGTTTTCGCGGGAAACGGCGGAGGGCCTGGAACCCCGCCTCATCGGCCTCACGCGCAAGCACGGCTTCGACTCCATGCTCGACCTGATGTCGATTCTGCACGACCTCTCCACCTCGCGAAACATGAGGAGTCTGGCCAACGCTTCGTTTAGCAGCGAGCCGTTCAGCTACAACAGCCGTCGGATTCAGAAGGCGTTCGACTACCTGCAAAACCATTTCAACCAGGAAATCACCCTGCTCGACGTGTCCAAACTGGTGGGGATGACGGAGGTGTCGTTCAGCCGGTTTATCCGCAAGCGCACGGGGAAAACCTTCACCGACAGCCTCAACGAAATCCGGTTGGGCCACGCTTCGCGTACGCTCATCGACACCACGCTAACCATCTCGGAAGTGGCCTACCGCTGCGGGTTCAACAATTTGTCGTACTTCAACCGGCTGTTCAAGGCCAAAAACGGGTGTACACCGAAGGAATTTCGGGAAAATTTTTCGGGCACGCGGATGTTTGTTTGAAGGTAACCCAAGTTGAATTGTACTCAGCAAACGAATTTGCTCCTCCTACCGACCCACCCCCTCAGCCGCACTCACCACCGCACCCCCTCCCAGGAGGGGACTGAATGCCCGCAAGCGAGTTGTTTTAAATCCCCTCCCAGGAGGGGGTGCGGTGGGTGAGTGCGGCTGAGGGGGTGGGTTGATGTAGCGTTTTTCACCAAAATCAAATCCCAAAATCTAAGTACTTCACCCTCCTCTGGCTTATACTGACTGCCGGGCGGCTGCACCGCCCGCCGCGCATCCCCCCAAAACCCTGCTCGCGGCGTTGCAATCGCCGATTTTATTCCGGGGCAATGAACGCACGGCCTACCGCGACCCGGCGGTGTTGTTTTACCGAAACACGCTCTACATGTTTTTCACTCTCGTGCGCGTCGAAGACGATGGGAAGGTGTACTCCTACACGGCCATGAGCCAGTCGAAGGACTTGCGCCGCTGGTCGCCGGTGCGCATCCTGACCCCCCGCGACCAGCGACTTGACTTCAGCAGCCCCGGCAACGTGGTCTGGGTCGGGAAGGAGTGGGTGCTTTGCCTCCAAACCTACCCACGGCCCGACTACACCGCCGATCAGATGCCCCGCTTCGGCACCGGCGACGCCCGGATTTTCACGATGCGAAGCCGGGATTTACAGCACTGGAGCACGCCCGAACTGCTGCGGGTGAAGGGGCCGGACGTGGACGAGAAAGCGATGGGCCGCATGATCGACCCCTACCTGCTGGCCGACAAAGACGAGCCGGGCAAGTGGTGGTGTTTTTACAAACAGGCCGGCGTGAGTATGTCGCATTCGACCGATTTGCGCAACTGGACCTTTTTTGGTCGCACGGAATCGGGGGAGAATGCCTGCGTGTTGGTGGAAAACGGGGAGTACATTCTGATGCATTCCCCCAAAAACGGCATCGCCCTCAAACGTTCGACCGACCTGAAAACCTGGCGCGACTGGGGTTCGCTGATTACGCTGGGTCAGGCACAATGGCCCTGGGCGAAAGGCCGACTGACGGCGGGCGCGGTGCTGAATCTGAAGCAGAATCGCCGTTTCGGGAAGTACCTGCTGTTTTTTCACGGCTCGGGACCGCTGACGGAAGAAGCCGGGGATTTTGACAAAAATGCCTCCATTGGCATTGCCTGGAGCGATGATTTGCAGCGGTGGGATTGGCCGGGGAAAGGGGCTGTCGCTGAGTGATTCCCGACGCTTGTAGGCGTTGTTGAAATTCAGGAAAGCAGTACGGTAGGCTGGGAAAATGGGATTAACTTCGCAAACTAGTGCTTGTCTCTGGCTTGCGCCGTAGCAGCGGCTAATCGTGCAGAATTAACGTGTTTTTACCCGTCTAACCTGACACCCGCCGGACGGTACGCCGCGCGGGTTCATTCACCAAAAAATAATACCCGTTTATTCTGCACGATTACTCACTAAAAATTCAGGCATTAAACCAGGTTCTCATGCGCTTTTCTACCCTCCTTTTCCTGCTTCTACCCACTGTTGCCTTCGCCCAACAGTACGACCTGCTCATCCGCAACGGCCGGGTCGTGGATGGCACCGGCAATCCCTGGACTCACGCCGACGTAGCCATTAAGGCCGGTAAAATCGCCCGCATCGGCAGCATTCCGGCGTCGGAGGCAAAAATGGTGATCGACGCAAAAAACGGGATTGTCGCTCCCGGTTTCATCGACGTGCATACCCACGTGGAAGGCAGTCTCAATCTCCGTCCCACCGCCGATAATTTCCTCCAGGACGGTGTCACGACGCTCATCACCGGCAACTGCGGCGGCTCGGCCCCCGACCTGCGGGTTTTCCACGACTCACTAAAGTTGAAAGGTATTTCGCCCAACCTCGCCTCGATGATCGGCCACAACACGGTGCGGATGAAAGTAATGAAAATGGCTTTTCGTGAACCCACCGTCCGCGAACAGGCCGAGATGGAGGCCCTCGTGGAACAGGCCATGAAAGACGGGGCCGTGGGCATTTCCACCGGGCTGATTTACACGCCCGGCACCTACGCCCGGACACCCGAGGTGGTGGGCCTGGCCAAAATCGCCGCCCGCTACGGCGGCACCTACGCCTCGCACATTCGCAACGAAGGGCAGGACGTAAAAACGGCCATTGCCGAGGCGATACAAATCGGGCGCGAGGCCGGGATTCCCGTCGAGATTTCGCACTTCAAAGTCGCCAGCAAAGCCATCTGGGGCCGGAGCACCGAAACCGTGGCGATGATCGAAGCCGCCCGGCGCGAGGGCCTCGACGTGACCGTGGACCAATATCCCTACACCGCCTCCAGCACCTCGCTCGAAAGCATTATTCCTTCCTGGGCGCTTGCTGACGGCGATTCGGCGGTGCTAGCTCGTTTGCGCGACGGGGCCACCCGCAGCAAAATCCGCACGGAGATGCTCCAGAGTTTGAAGAAAAATTTGCGAAAAAACTACGAGTACGCCGTGGTGGCCGCCTACCCCAGTGACACGACGCTCAACGGCCTGAGCATTTCGCAGATCAACCAGAAACGGGGCCGTAAAGCCAACGCCGAAACCGAGGCCGATCTGGTAATGGAACTGATGGAGCAAGCCCATCTGAAGCGCATTCAGATGGTGTACCACACGATGAGCGAAGACGACGTGGCCACGATTCTGCGCTACCCCAACACGATGATCGCCTCCGACGCGGGCGTGGCCAGGTTCGGTTCGGGTGTGCCGCACCCCCGCGCCTACGGCACCAATTCCCGCGTGTTGGGGCGGTACGTGCGGGAGAAGCGGGTAATTCCCCTCGAAGAAGCCATCCGCCGCATGACCTCGCTGCCCGCGCAACGTTTCAAACTCGAAGACCGGGGCCTGCTCCGCCCCGGTTACGCCGCCGACATCGTGATTTTTGACGAAAAAACCGTGGGCGACCAGGCCACCTACGACCAACCCCACGCCTACGCGACTGGTTTTGCGGCGGTGCTGGTCAACGGTGAAGTGGTGGTGGAAGCCGGAAAACATACCGGCAAGCGGCCGGGGATGGTGTTGCTGGGAAAGGGATTTGTGGAGGCGCGGTGAGCGAAAAGGCTATTTCAACGCATCCAGCAGTGCCTGCAAGTCTTTGTCAAGTATGGTATCCTGTTCTGATTTGTCGTAAATGGTTAGGAGAATAACTCGTTCTTCAACTGCCACAACACACGTAATAACTCTCGCTCCGCCCGATTTGCCCTTTCCTTTGCTCTTGATGGAAAGACGAATTTTATAGCAATTCTTACCAAGCGAAGTTCCCTGCGCCGGTTCGCTGGCTAAACCTTCGCCAAGCATTGCAACTTCCTGCTTTAACGAAGGATACTTTTTGACCAGCGGCTTCAACGCGCGGTCGAAGCTTTCAGCGGTAATTACTTCAAAGTTCATCGAGTAATTCTTTGAGTGGGCGCGTTTTCAGCGTTCCATTTCTCAACTCGATGAGCGATTGCTTCAGATCGGCCAGAATTTGTTCTTTCGTTGGTTCTTCGTCCGTAGCGCTGGGCTTTTCAATTTCAACAAACGAGAAATTTTCCAACAATTCGAGCAGAAACGGTGCTTTTTCGTCTTGTACTTTGATAATCAGTTCCATGCTAAATTTCTTTTTTCAAAGATACTCTTTTCAAAACAACTCGCCCTGCACTCCGCCCCGCGCCTGCCAATACGCGTTGACGTCTTTGTAGCCGGGCGGGGGCGTTTTCCACTGGTGCGTGGTGGTGATGCCGAGTTGGTGAAAAATCTCGCCCAATTCTTCGGCGGCGCGGTGCCCGGTGGTGTCGTTGTCGAGGTAAAAACACACTTCGCAGCGCTGGAACAACTTCGCCCATTCCCGCTTAAACACGTTGGCGCTGCCCAGACTCACCGCCGCGTGGCCCGCCTGCACGAGCGTCATGGCATCGAAGGCCCCCTCGGTTACGTACACGCGGGTGCCAAGTTTTAGATGCTTCAGCAAATCGTGATTGAACAACGTGACGGGTTTTCCGGCCAGAAACATATACTTGTGAAAACCTTCGGGCGGCTGTTCCAACACCCGGCCTTGCAGGTACACAATGCGTCCGTCGCGGTGGTAGGGGATGATGAGGGGATGTTTGAAAAAAATCAGATTATTCTTTTCGTTGAACAGTCCCGAAGCCTGCAAGTCGAGCGTTGAGAAGCGATTTTTCAGGTGCCAACTGGCTTCGGGGTAGTTTTTAATCGAAAAAAGCCGGAAGTCGCGAACTGTTTTTTCCGAAAACCCACGTTCCTTCAGGTAGTCGAGGGCTTGCTGCGAAAGTTCGTTGGAAGGCTGTTGCAGGCAATAATCCCGGAAGGATTCGTAAATAACGGAGTGGACTTCCTCGTGCCGGTCGGGTTTGGTGTCACCCAGGCGCTTGATCTGCGGCAAATCCGGATTGATTCGCCGCACCGGGCGGCGTGGTTTACTACCCGCGTCGGGCAGGTAGCGAAAGGCCAACTGCCGGATGGCTTCCCCCACGGCCAGTTTGTTAACCTCCGAATACAACGTGACGTTGTTGCCGGTTTTGCCACAGCCGAAGCAGTAGAAGCTATTGGTGGCCGGGTAAAAAACCAACGAGGGCGTATCTTCCTCGTGGAACGGGCAGCACATTTTGTGGTAGGCATTGACCTCCAGTCCCAGATCGCGCGCGACAGTCAGGATATCCACTTCCTGCAAACGTTCGAGCAAGTCCATTGGCCAAACCAAGTTTATTGTAAGGCGCCCTAAACCGTTTCCTTTTTTCCGCTTTTCCCCGCCCGGTACACGGCTTCCATCACGCGGATATCGCGGAGACCCTCCTCGCCCGGCGCAATCAGGGGTTTCTTTTGTAGAATGGCCAGGGCATCGTCGTCCATCTGCAAGGCCTGCTGATTTTTTATCGGGAAGTGCCAATCGCCCTGCGGGCTGCGGCCTTTGATGCCGTTGTAGCCCTGCTGCGGGGCCACGTAGATTTCACCTTTCTCGCAGGTGGCACGGAGGAAATTCTGGTTGTCGCCGTAGCTGCTGTGGCATTTAGCCGTGATGCCGCTCGGAAATTCGAGGGTGTAATCGGCGATTTCCTCGACTTCGGTGTAAATCCGGGGGCGGTTCGTGTAAAGTTTAGCGGTCACGGCTACGGGTTCTTCGCCCGTGATGAGCCGCGCCCCCTGGATGGCATACACGCCCATGTCGCCCATGACGCCGCCACCCATCGCGCGTTTCTGTTTCCAGTGATCAGTGCGGCCTTCGGTGTAGCCCGCTACGCTTTCAACGGATTTGATTTCACCAAAAACCTTCCCCCGGCCCAGCCGCATATATTCCTGCACGTTGGGGTCGTGCTGGCAACGGTAACCAATAGCGAGGGCCACTTTATTCTTTTTGCAGGCGGCAATCATGGCCTGGCAGTCGGCCACGGTGGGTGCCATCGGTTTTTCACACCACACCTGCTTGCCCGCCTTTGCGGCCCGCTCCACGTATTCGCGGTGCATGGAAGGCGGCAGCACCACGTACACCACGTCGATGTCGGGGTTGTTGGCGATCTGGTCGAAAGTTTGATAATTGTAAATGTTCTTGTCGGCCAGGTTATATTTTTTCTTCCAGGCTTCGGCCTTGGCGGGGGTACCGGTCACCACACCCGCCAGGTAGCAGTTTTTGGTGTAGGCAAACGCGGGAGCCAAAACGTCGGTCGAGTAGTAGCCCAGCCCGACTAGCGCGATACCGAGACGGTCTTTCTGCGGGCGCGTCGCCGCGAGCAGGACGTGGGGCGAAAAGACCGCCAACGCACCGAAGAGCGCGGTTTGATTGAGAAAATCGCGGCGAGTGGTAGCTCCGATCGCCGACGCGTAGTTCTCCTGGTCGGAGTAAGAGTCAATGATTTTCATAGCAAAATGAGATGTTAAGACTCCGACCGGAGGTCGGAGCTACCGTTAGGCACCAAAATTCTTCTTCAAACGCGCTAAATTTTCCTTGATGCAGGCCAGCGGGGTCGTGCCTTCGTACGATTCCTGCTCGATGACGTAGTACTTGATGCCCGCTTTCTTGGCGGCGGCAAAAACAGGTCCGAAATCAATTTCCCCGTCGCCCAGGGTGGTGCTTTCATCCTTGCCTTTAGCCTTGTCTTTCACGTGCAGCAACTCGAAGTTTTTGGGGTACTTCGAAATCCAGTACGCCGCGTCAGCGTTGGCGAGTTTGGCGTTGCAGGTGTCGAATTGAATGGTACACAACTTTGGGTCGAGGGTTTCAACCATGTGTTGAAAAATAGATTTTCCCCCGTGCATCGACGTAAACTCGTCGGTGTGGTTGTGGAAACCGAATTTCAATCCGGCGGATTTAGCGGCTTCCCCGGCCACGTTGAAGGCATCGAGCCAGCGTTTGATGGCGTCGAAATCTTTTTTGTCGGCGGCGAAACCGGCGCTGATGAGATACTTCTGGCCCATCGCCGCCGAGTCGGCCATCACTTTTTTCCAGCGGTCGGAAACCTGCTTTTTGTCGGCGTCCCAATCTTGTTTCTGAAAAGTCACGTGCGATGACGTGATGTTCATGCCCAGGTCGTTGCAGGCTTTGCGGAAATCCATCGGACTCATGCCGTACACCTTGCCATTGACGTAGCTGGCCGGTTCAACTTCCTTGTAGCCAGCGGCGGCGACTTGTTTAAGCGTACCCATCGCATCGTTTTTCATGTCTTCACGCACGGAATAAAGTTGCACGCTGACGTGCTCGAACTGGCCCTTTCGGGTGGCGGCAAATAACTTGGGGGCGGTGGTTAGAGCGAGTGCCGCGAGGCCGCTTTGGCGGAGGAAATCGCGGCGGGAAGAAGCGTAGTTCATGGTAAAATCAGGTTTAGTCGTTTAAAAAATTGTCGGAAACTGTACAATTCCACGCCCGCTACGTCGCGGAAGGCTTGGTAATGGCCGA
>JAJAZB010000134.1 GCA_026785975.1 Cytophagaceae bacterium
CGCTTACGTTTGCCCCGTACCCATGAAATTGATTACCGCGTCGCTGTTTTTTAGCTTATCATCGCTCGTTGGCTTTGGTCAGGAGTTGATCCAGGCCGGGAGCGGCCCCGAAGCCTCGCTGACGGGAACCTGGGTCGTTAAACGCGTAGAATCGCGCGCCGGGGAACTGGCCATGAGCGACGCGGAAGTCGCGGAGAGCGACCTGATTTTCATCCTCGACCGCACCCGCCTGACGCTTTACACCCAGGGCCGCAAAACGACGGTCAACTACACCCGCGACGGCCAGAACATCATCACCAACCGCACCAGCGCGTACCAGATAGAGAAATTAACCCCGTTTGAACTCATTTTGAACGAAAACACGGCGGGAGTTTCCTCGTCGGGGCGGCTCAAGATTTACCTGGCGCGTTTTGAAGGAAATTACGAGCAGTATATGTTTCAGAAGTACGTCGTGCCCAACCTGCGTTTCGATGGCGATACGTTCTACGTCATGAACGACTACGTGTACCCGAAATTCACCGGACGACTGGGCAGCGAAACGTTTTTTGATTCCTACCAAAATTCCTATCAGTACATCGAGGATGCTTTCCGGCAGCAGGGTCGCCCCAAACGCGACCGCTTCCGAATTAGTTTTATGGTAAACCGGCGGGGCAACGTGGAGGACATCCGCATCGTTGAAAGCACCGATACGCTCTACAACCGGGCACTCCGACGGGCCATACGCAGCACCGATGGCCTCTGGACCCCGGCTACGGCCAACACCCGCCCGGCGCGCGTACAGGTCAACTACGAATTTCCCTATGGTCTGCCCGAAGACCAGCAACTGACTCTGGCCGAGATCAAGCAATTGAAAGCCAAAGATTTAGCGGTGGAGGGGCTACGGGATTTTCAGCGAAAACGCTATGAACAGGCCCTGACGACGTTCAATCAGGCGCTGACGCTCGACCCCGCCAACGTCAGTATTCGCCTCAACCGGGCCGCCACGTACTACCAACTCAACCAGCTTCCCCAAGCCTGCGCCGACTGGCGCTACCTGCAATCGACGGGCAACAAACAAGCCGCGCGGTTGATGAAACGGTACTGTTCGGGATGAAGTTATTGGGCTACTGATTATTGGTTAATTAACTAACAATCAATAACTTAATAACTTTATCCAAGCGCTTAGGTATCCATTGCGTCGCCCGGTTGCCCAAAACTCCCTACCTTTGCCAATTCCATCCGCGTTGAAGAATTGGTATGAAAATTTCTTTAGACTGGCTCCGTCAATACATCACCCTGCCCGAAACCCCCGATGAAGTCGCGGCTTTGCTGACCGGCAGCGGCCTGGAAGTCGAATCGGTCGACCCGCTTGAGGCTATTCCTGGCGGTCTGGAAGGCGTCGTGATTGGTCAGGTACTGACCTGCGAAAAACACCCCGACGCCGATAAACTGAGCATCACGACCGTCGACGTGGGCGGCCCCGAACCGCTCCCCATCGTGTGTGGCGCGCCCAACGTGGCCGCCGGGCAAAAAGTCGTGGTCGCCACGGTGGGCACCACACTCCACCCAACGAGTACCGTCGAAAAACCTGCCGCAGGAACGCCTGCCGCAGGAACGCCTGGCGAACCCTTTCAAATTAAAAAAGCGAAGATCCGGGGTGCGGTTTCGGAAGGTATGATTTGCGCCGAAGACGAAATCGGGTTGGGTACCAGTCACGCGGGCATTCTGGTGCTGACCACCGATTTGCCCAACGGTACTCCGGCGGCCAAATACTTTGGCCTCGAAGCCGACTTTCGCCTGGAAATCGGCCTGACGCCCAACCGCGCCGATGCCGCCTCGCACGTGGGCGTGGCCCGCGACCTTAAAGCACTTTTGGGTCGTGAAATTCACCTGCCTGCGGTCGATGCGTTTCGGGTGGAAGGCCATCAATTTCCGATTCAGGTAACCGTTGGGGATTCTACCGCGTGTCCGCGTTTTTGCGGCGTCACGATTGATGGTTTGAAGGTCGGCTCCTCGCCGGAGTGGTTGCAAAAACGCCTGCGGGCCATTGGCCTCAACCCCATCAACAACGTAGTCGACGTCACCAATTTTGTCAACCACGAACTGGGCCAGCCCCTCCACGCCTACGACTGGCAGGCCATCAAAGGCCAGCAAATCATCGTTCGGTACGCACCCGAAGGCAGCGTATTTACCACGCTCGATGGCGTAGAGCGCAAGCTTTCGGCCCAGGACCTGATGATTTGCAACGCCGAAGCTCCGATGGGCATCGGAGGAATTTTCGGTGGCAAAACCTCGGGGGTACAGCCCGAAACAACCCGCGTGTACCTCGAATGCGCCTACTTCGCGCCGGAGTCCATTCGTCGGACGGCCCAGCGTCACGGATTAAAAACCGACGCCAGTTTTCGCTTTGAGCGGGGCACCGACCCCAACGCCAAACTCTACGCCCTCAAACGCGCCGCCTTGCTCATTCAGGAAGTGGCCGGGGGTAAAATCGCTTCGGAGGTTCTGGATTTTTACCCGCAACCCGTCAAGAATCTTCAGATCGAATGCACCTACCGCAACATTGACCGACTCATTGGCAAAAAACTCGGTCAGGTACGCATCCGAACCATTCTGGAGAGTCTCGACATTCGGGTTTGGCAGGAAACCACCGAAGGATTCACCGCCTCGGTGCCGCCCTACCGGGTCGATGTGCAGCGCGAAGCCGACGTGGTGGAAGAAATCCTGCGGATTTACGGGCTGAATAACGTCGAACTTTCGCCGGGGCTACGCACCGATTTTCTGGCCCAATTTCCCGAAAAAGATGCCAATCAACTTCAGTACCGCACCACGCAATTGCTGGCCGGGGTGGGTTTCCAGGAGATATTTACCAACTCACTCACCAAACCCGCTTACGCAACGGCGCTACCCGCTGAGGCGCTACCGGGCGAGAACGTGCAGATTCTGAATGCGTTGAGCGAAGACCTCAGCGTCATGCGCCAGACGATGCTTTTTTCGGGTTTGGAGGCTCTGGCTTTCAACATAAATCGAAGGCAGCGGGATCTGAAGTTTTTTGAATTTGGCAAAACGTATCACAAACGGGCGGCAATACCGACCGTCGGAGCGCCGACCGGAACTAAGTACCTGGAGCGTCAGCATCTGGTTTTGTTTCTGACGGGCAATGCGAGCGCCGAAACCTGGCAGCAGGCGAGCCGACCGGTGGCTTTTCACGATGCCGTCAGCGCGGTCAGTCACGTACTGACCCGGCTCAACGTGCGGCAGTTCGACACTCAGGACGTCACGATTCCGGGGCCGTTTGCCTATGGTCTGACGTACTTGATCAATAAAAAAGAAGTCGTTAGCCTGGGTTTGGTGAAGAATACCTTGACCAAACTGACCGATTTGAAGCAACCCGTTTTCTACGTTGATTTCGATTGGGATTACCTCTTCAAACTGGCCAGCACCGATGTCGTCTTCCAGGAAATCCCTAAATTTCCCGAAGTGCGCCGTGACCTCTCGCTGGTTCTTGACAAAACGGTTTCGTTCCGCGAGATTCGTCAACTGGCCGAAAAATATGAGCGTAATTTGTTGCGTTCCGTCAATGTGTTCGACGTGTACGAGGGACAAAACATCGGTGCCGACAAGAAAGCCTACGCCGTAAGTTTTGTGCTTCAGGATGCGGGCCAAACCCTCACTGAACCACAGATTGACCGCGCCATGCAACGACTTATGGCCGGGTTTGAGAAGGAATTGGGGGCCGTCATTCGGAAGTAGTTTTTGAAGAAGAACTTTCGCTTAGCCTCACCCCCACCTCTCCGGTGGAGAGGGGTGACTGAGAAACTTGTATTGGCTCCCCTCTCCACCGGAGAAGGGCTGGGGGTGAGGCTCCACGCATTTTGAGCGAAAGTCCTAAGTAGAAAACCGATTTATTACTGTTATTTTTCAGGCCCACCCCTTCGCCATGCATTCCACCAGCGACCTCCAAATCATTACCGGGCTTGGTCAGCTTGAGCTTCAACTGCGCAGCCTGTTGGATGAGTTGGCCCGGTTGCGGCGACGGCTCCAGGAGACTGAGCAGGAAAATGAGGCACTGCGTGAGCAACTGAAAGGCGTACAAAACCAGCTAAAAGACGCACAAAAAAAGGAGGCTCCTGCGCCCCGTCCCTTTCAAACATCCGACAAAAGTCTTAAACTTGTAAAAAACTATTTTCAAACGTCCGACAATCCAGCCGAACTGAAGGAACAGATTGACCAATATATTCGAGAAATTGACCGGTGCATTGCCCACCTGAGTAGCTCAAATACCCTCTGACCATGGCCGAAAAGTTGAAAATTACCATCAGCGTGGCCAAACGCCCGTACCCCATGAACATCGCCGTTCAGGAGGAGTTTTTCGTGCGCGAGGCAGCCAGGCTACTCAACGAGCAGATGCAGCAATACAAGCAGGATTTGAAAATGACCGACCCGCAGGATTTACTGGCGATGGTGGCAATTGACTGTATGGTAACGAATTTGAAGTTGAACGAAAACTACAAAAACCTCCAACACGCCGTTTCCCAACGAGTCGGTTCACTCAGCGACCTATTGACACCTGCCCTAAACGACTGAGTGCGCCTGCCCAATTTAGTTGGCAGTTTAACAGCCGGTAATTTACTTACCCACTGCATCCTGTCGACGACCAACTTTCTCGCTTACCTTCTTCGTTTGTGTCGTGGAATTGTCGGGTTTTCCTACTTGTAAAACCCCATCACGACCATGTCCAATTCACTAATTTTACTGATACTGACCGGCTTGGTTTGCCTGGCAGCCGGGGCTTTTGCCGGGCGTCTTATTTTTCAAAGTTCTCATCAGAAAAAGGAAGAAGAAGCCGAACTTAAAGCCACTGAAATCATCAAAAACGCGGAAATAAACGCCGAGAATATCAAGCGGGACCGGGTGCTGGAAGCCAAAGAAAAATACCTCCGCCTAAAGACTGAATTTGAGGACGACGCCAACAAAAAACGCATTATTCTCTCAGAAAACGAAAAGAAACTTCGCGACAACGAACAGAAAAACAAAGACCGTGAGCGCCAGTTGAATCAGCAGCAGGAGCAAACCAAACGCAAAGAAGACGAACTGATCGCGCTCAAAACCCAATTGGCTCAGCAGGCGGAAAGCGTGAAACGCAAGCAGGAAGAGGCCGAAAAAATGCTCGAATCGCAGGTGATGCAGTTGGAACGCATCGCCAACCTCACCGCCGATGAAGCCCGCCAGCAACTCATCGATGCCCTGAAAGCCGATGCCGAGAGTCGGGCCTCAGCGTATGTCAAAAACATCGTGGAGGAGGCCAAACTGACGGCCACGAAGGAAGCCAAAAAAGTAGTCATCGAGACCATTCAGCGCACCGCCGCCGAGCAGGCCATCGAAAACTGCGTGTCGGTGTTCAACATCGAATCGGATGACATCAAGGGCAAAATTATTGGTCGGGAAGGGCGGAACATCCGTACCCTCGAAGCCGCCGTGGGGGTGGAAGTAATCGTGGACGATACCCCCGACGCGATCATTATTTCGGGCTTTGATCCGGTTCGTCGCGAAATCGCCCGGCTTTCGTTGCACCGTTTGGTGCAGGACGGGCGCATTCACCCCGCCCGTATCGAGGAGGTGGTGGCCAAAACCAAGAAAAACATCGAGGATGAAATTGTGGAAATCGGCGAGCGCACCGCCATTGATTTGGGCGTTCACGGCCTCCATCCCGAACTAATTCGGATGGTGGGTCGGATGCGTTTCCGCTCGTCGTACGGCCAGAATCTCCTTCAACACTCCCGCGAAGTGGCCAAACTTTGCTCGACGATGGCCGCCGAACTGGGCCTCAACGCTAAGTTGGCCAAACGGGCCGGACTCCTGCACGACATTGGTAAAGTGTGGCACGAGGAACCCGAATTGCCCCACGCCATCCTGGGCATGGAACTGGCCCAGAAGTACAAGGAAAATCCGGAGGTGTGCAACGCCATCGGTGCGCACCACGACGAAATTGAAATGACGAGCCTGATTTCGCCAATTGTGCAGGTTTGCGACGCCATCAGCGGCTCGCGACCCGGTGCCCGCCGCGAGATGATGGAAAGTTATATGCAGCGCCTGCGCGATCTGGAAAGTCTGGCGTTGGGTTTCCAGGGCGTCGACAAGTGCTACGCCATTCAGGCTGGCCGTGAACTACGCATCATCGTCGATTCGGACCGGATCACCGACGAACGCGCCAGCCAACTGAGTTACGACATTTCGCAGAAAATCGAGAAGGAAATGCAGTATCCCGGCCAGATCAAGGTGACGGTGATCCGGGAAATGCGGGCGGTGGCCTACGCGAAGTAAACCGTGTCTATGAATTCTGAAGCGCCCGGCCTCAATTTTTTGAGCCTGGGCGTTTTCGTTTTCATATCTTTCTAACTCTCATTACTTGTCATGGAACAAAAGCCTCAGTCCAATCACCGGATTTATCTCGAAACGCTCCGCCGCATGACCCCGGAAGAGCGAGTCGCCAAGTCGTTCGAGTTGACGGAATTTGCCCGGTCTTTGTTTCGTTCGGGATTGCGACGCCGTTTTCCTGAAGCCAGCGAAACCGAACTCGACGCACTCTTCTTTCAGCGACTTGAAAAATGTCACAACCGGAACTATTGACCTACGTTGCGCAGATTCTCGACGCCAATGAAATTCCGTACATGATCACGGGTTCGGTCGTTTCGAGTTACTACGGTGAGCCACGGACCACGCACGACATCGACATTGTTCTGGAACTGGAAATGCGTTTGGCTGCTTCGTTCGCTGACGTATTCACCCCTCCGCAATTTTACCTCAACCTGGCGAGCATCCGCGAGGCGGTTACGCAGCGATCCATGTTCAACTTGATTGACACAACAAGCGGCAACAAAATTGATTTCTGGCTGCTTACGTTCGATGCCTTTGATATAAGTCGTTTTGGCCGCCGCCTACGTGTTCCCCTCTTCGGCAATGACGTATTCATTGCTTCGCCAGAAGACGCTATTTTATCCAAACTCAGGTGGTCTAAAATGGCCGGTGGTAGCGAAAAACAAATGACGGACGCAGTTCGTATTTTTGAAATGCAGTATAATTCGCTCAATCATCCGTACCTGCTCGAATGGGTGGAAATGCTGGACGTAGCGGATGAATGGCGTCGTCTTCTGGCCCAGTCTGATCCACTTTAACCGTTTCAAACAAAAAAACCGACACGCCCGTGTCGGTTTTTTTGTTTGAAAATTAAAATAATTAATCCACCGCCGGAATCCGCAGCACCTGGCCGGGATAGATTTCGTCGGGATCTTTGAGCATGGGCTTGTTGGCTTCAAAAATCATCGGGTATTTCTGCATATCGCCGTAGTACTGCTGGGCAATTTTCGACAGACTATCGCCCGAGGTCACGGTGTGGTACTGCGATTCGTCTTTCGATTCGGCAGCGGTCATCTGGTTGTCGACGGCGTGAACGCCTTCCACATTACCGACCGTCAGCGCGATTTTTTCGGCGTCTTCCTGCTTTTCTACTTCCCCCTGAATCGTAACCGTGTCACCGTTGGTACGGATCGTCAGCGATTTGTAGGGCAGGCCCAGCGATTTTACTTTCTGGAGCAGGGCACTGGCGCGGAGTGGTTCGGCCCCGGCGGGGTTGGCAGCCGCTTTGGCTTCTTCCTCTTTGTTGCCGAAGAGCTTGGCTCCGACACCTTTCATGAACGAAATGAGTCCCATAGTTTTTGGTTGTTGTAAATGTTAAACGAAGTGAATAACGGGCGAAAAATAAACATTGTTTGACAAACCACAAACTCTAACGCCATTTTCCTAACCGATACGTCAGCCGGGCAGCGCCCCGCGTGGCCGTGATGGTTTGGGTCGTCAGGTCACCCATCAGGAGGATATCCGTGCCGGGCTGGTATCCGGTCGATTTCAACTGATCCTGCACGGGAGTTAGCAAAACGGGCCGTTCGGCTAAAGCCGAGTCGCAGAGGCAAGGCTGCCGTTGGCGCTGTTGGTTGAGTACCTCCAGCAGTTCTTCGGTATCCTGTACCTCGTCCTCCTTGCCTTGACTGATTTTCAGGTTGACGCGCCGTAAATAATGGCGTCGATAGGGTTCAAACTCAAACCGCAGTTCGGGAAACTGCCGCACCATCGCCGCCGAATTGTGCAGGGCCTGGATGTGATTGGGGTCGACGAATCCAACGAAATCCCCCCCCCAGGTGATGCCGTAGTGGGTAGACAGCCGACCGATGCGGGCGTAGGTACTGTACCCGCTCAACAACTTGCCTTTACTCACGATCCCGACGTCGGTCGCCAAACCGAATTGGTGTTGCGACAGCGGCGCGTTGGAACTTCCCCGGCGCAGAAACCTCGCCTGCGTACCCGCCGAGCGGAGATCGTTGAGTATTCTGACCGTGAAGTTTGGAAATACCCGCCGCAGTGAATCCAGCAAGGAATCCCGTTTCACCAAAAATTGGCTTCTCGTGCCCGAAAGCAGCGGTTCCCAACGCTGGTACAAATACTCGGGCTGATCGACGAGCGCCCGGAGATAAATTTGCTCGATGCCCGTCAGCAACAACCGCTCCCAACCCGGCGGTGAAGCCGCCGAATCTAATTTTGGCTTCTCATCAATTCCGACGCTCAGGCCCGCCCAGCGAGTTTTGCCCAACCGATCGATGACCACCGCAAAGACCCGAACCGGAGCCGTTGCGTCGACAGCCAGCGTGTCGTCGGGGTAAAACGGCATCGCCAGGTCGAAAGCGCGCAGGGTATCCACCACCAGGGTGGAATCGCACCCGGTGGGTTGCCAGACAAACGTTCGGGTGGAATCGGTCTGACTGCAAGCCTGGTGCGCCAGCATCAGGAGCATCGCCGATAAACTGAGAAAGGGCTGACGAAAAGAGAACCGTCTCAAACGAAGGATTTGGGTCAAAACCATAAAATCAGGAACGCGCCGGTACATTTGTCAGCAGTTCGCGTTCGTATTCAAGAAACATCTGGGTGAGTTGTTGCGTAACGGGGCCGGGGCGACCACTACCCACCGGACGTCCATCAATGCGGGTCACGGGCAAAACGCGCTTAGTACTCCCGGTGGTAAATACTTCATCGGCAGCGCACGTTTCGGCCAGTGTCACCTCCCGCTCTTCGACCGTAAACCGGTCGTCGGCTATTTTCATCACGTGTTTACGCGTGATGCCCAGCAACATTCCAGCCGAGGGAGTTACCACAATGCCGTCTTTTACGATAAAAACATTGCTCCGCGATGACTCCGTAATCAGGCCGTTGTGGTGGTAGAGCACATCGTCGGCACCGATTTCGCGTTGACGGCGCAGCGTATAAATGGGCATCAGGTAGTCGAGACTTTTTACCTCAAATAATTGCCGCTGGTGCCCTACCGTCATAAAATGTAGCCCCGCCGGTGCATCCAAAAACCGGAACGGTTTGGGCATGATGATAAAATTTGGCTCAGCCGCCGGTCCGAAACCATCGGTGGAGTAGCCGCCCGTCAGCACAAATTTAAAGCCCAGCAGGGCGTGCGGATTGCGCCGGGAAAGTTCATAAACCAGATTCCGCAACTCGTCGCGGGTCGCGGGAATGACCAATCCCAGCAACGCTGCCGAACGCTCGAACCGGTCGAGGTGGTCTTCCAGAAAAATCGGTTGTCGCTCGATGGCGCGGAAATAATCAAAAATCCCGTAGGCCCGCAACAACCCCAAATCGCTGACGTGCAACCGGGCTTCGGCAGCGGGGAGAATCTGCCCGTTCAGGTAATATTGGTCCATTTTCATTCGGGTTAAGGTCAATGAATGAATGAGAGAATGAAAGGAGGCTGTTTAGGCTTCTGGAAAATAAATAGTGACCAAAAGGCTATTCTCTCATTCATTGACTAAAAATTGAGTCAACCGGACGGCCTCCATGGCCTCTTTCACATCGTGTACTCTTAAGATGGAAGCTCCGTTCATCAGGGCTACGGTGTTGAGTACGGTGGTGCCGTTGAGTGCCTCGTCGGGGGTGATGTTTAGCCGCCGCCAAATACTCGCTTTTCGCGACAATCCCACCAGCAAAGGTAATTCAAAAACCCGGAAGGCACCGAGATTGCGCAGGAGTTGATCGTTGTGTTCGGGGGTTTTGGCAAAACCAAATCCTGGGTCGAGCACGATGTCTTTCACGCCCAGGGCGCGCAACTGGCCTACTTTTCCACGTAATTCGGTGATCACTTCCAGCGTCACGTTTTGATACTGAGCCAGTTTGGTCATGGTTTGGGGCGTACCGCGCAGGTGCATCAGCACGTAGGGCACTCCGAGCCGCGCCACGGTTGAGTACATCGCCTCGTCGAGCGAGCCGCCCGCCACGTCGTTAATCAGCCCCGCACCCGCTGCTACGGCTTGCTCGGCTACCGTCGCCCGGAAGGTATCCACCGAAATGAGCGCGTCGGGAAATTGTCGTCGGAGGGTTTCAATTGCCGCCACAACCCGCTCAGTTTCCTCAACTTCGCTGATTTCGGCGGCACCGGGCCGGGTGGAGTAGCCGCCCACGTCGAGGAAGGTCGCGCCTTCCGAGCGCATCTGTTCGGCTTTCGTCAACAACGCATCCTCGCCCTGCGCCCGGCTACCCGCGTAAAACGAATCGGGGGTAACATTGAGAATACCCATCACGGCGGGCGTCGATAAATCCACGAGCGTTCCGCGAACCTGGAGCGTGGTTTTTGGCCAGAAGGCACTAATTTCGTCCATCTTTTCAGTGAACAGTGATCAGTTATCAGTTATCAGTGAACAGTACATGAATTACTTATTCAATCTTCGGTCATTCAACCGCACGGCGAACCGCATTCAGTTATCGGTCACTGTTCACTGATAACTGATCACTGAAAATGTCTCAAACCGAAGCCGAATATCGTCAGGTCATTGCAGGATGCAAGGATCTTTTCTTGAAAAAAAACCGGGATTACGGCACTGCGTGGCGCATTCTAAGGCTGCCCAGCCTAACCGACCAGCTTTTTATCAAGGCCCAACGCATTCGGCAGATTCAGGAGACGGGTACGCATCGGGTCGAGGAAGGTGTGGTACCCGAGTTTGTGGCGCTGGTCAACTACGGCTTGATGGCGCTCATTCAGCTCGAACTGGCCGATGACCCCCGGATGGAATTACCGACCGACGAACTTTCGGAACTTTACGACCATCAGGTCAACCTAACTCTGGAGTTGTTGCTGGCCAAAAACCACGATTACGGCGAAGCCTGGCGCGAGATGCGGGTCAGTTCGATGACCGACCTGATTTTGATGAAGATTTTTCGCACCAAACAAATTGAGGATAACTCGGGGCAAACGCTGGTGTCGGAAGGCGTAGATGCCAACTACCGCGACATCATCAATTATGCTGTGTTTTGTCTGATAAAATTGGTAGTTCCGACCGGAGGTCGGAGCAGTTTTTGGAGTAGTTCGCCGTAGCCAACAGTCCTCATCCCCACTCCGACCTCTGGCCGGAGCCACCTTTTCCCGTATTTTTACCGCATGAAATTCCTTGCCAATCTATGCCGTATCCTCGTTGGGGCGGTGTTCGTATTTTCCGGTTTAATCAAGTTGAATGACCCCGTCGGTACGCAAATCAAACTCGAAGAATATTTTGAAGTTTTCGCCCAGGATTGGTCCTGGAGCGCGCCGTTTTGGGAAGCGCTCGTGCCGTACGCGCTGGGTTTTTCCGTTTTTTTATGCGTACTCGAAGTGGTGCTCGGCGTGGCGTTACTGGTTAATTATCGCCTGCGCCTGACGGCTTGGGTACTGCTGGTGACTACCATCTTTTTCGGCTTCCTGACGTTTTATTCCGCGTATTTCAACAAAGTAACCGACTGCGGCTGCTTCGGCGAAGCCATTAAGTTAGAACCCTGGACCTCGTTTGGAAAAGACGTTGTGCTGGGCTTATTGACACTGGTAATTCTGTGGCAACGCGATGCGTTTCGAAGTGCCCGCACCGGTTGGGTGGTGGCGCTGACTACGGTGGCCTGCCTCGGCATCGGGATTTATGCCATCCGTCACCTGCCGCCGGTCGATTTGCTGGCCTACAAAGTGGGCGACAACATTCCTAAAAACATGAAAGCATCGGAGCCGTTGCGCTTTCGGTACATCATGGAAAAAGGCGGACAAACTAAAGAATTTGACCAGTATCCAACCGACACGACGTACAAATTCAAGGACATGGTGCTGCTCAACGAAAGCGCTAAACCCAGGATCACGGACTACCGAATCTGGAACGACACCACCGATTTCACGGAGGGAAGTTTTCGGGGCAAAAAACTGTTTATCATCATTCAGGACGTGAAAAAGGCGCATTTGACGACCCTTGAACAAATCAAAGCCCTGGCCCGTGACCTGGAGAATACGGACGTAACGCCCATCGTACTGACCTCCTCGCCACAAGCCGATTTCGATGCGTTTCGGCATGAGCATCAACTGGCGGTACCGTATTATTTCGCCGATTTTAAAGTGTTGAAAACCATTATTCGCACTAACCCCGGCCTCTGGCTACTCCAGGACGGTGTGGTGAAAGGAAAATGGAGCTATCTCGACGTGCCAACAAAGGCGGACGTGCTGGCTAACCGCTAACCCAGGCCATGAGTCGAATTTTAGAGTCAAAATCAATCCATATTTTCACGGTACTGGCGATCATCGGCTTGGCGACGAGCCATTTTTTCCTGATTGCCCGCAATGCGGTTGATCTGCCCTTTGCCGATGATTACCACCTGCTCAAAATCATCATCTGGGCGAAAGAACAGCACCTGAACGCGCTTCAGACGCTACGCGAAATGGCCGTGCAACACAACGAACATCGGATTATTTTCCCCCGGCTTTACACATTCATCGATTACTGGATCGAGGGGCGCATCAACTGGCTGACGCTCACGTGGCTGGCCGACCTGACGGTACTGGGATTTCTGGCGCTGTTTTACCGCTCATTCAGGCAACTGCATTTGCCATTGATCTTCTTCCTGCCCGTTGCGCTGTTTTTGTTTCAACCCCAATCGTACGACAGCCTGACCTGGACCATCAGCATTCTTCAGCAGTACTGCGTATTTTTCTGGCTGTTTTTACTGGCCGTGTTCATCACCAAACCGTCTAAAGCGGCTTTTGCGGGGGCGCTCATCGTGGCGGTGATCGCCGTGTTCACCCACGGCAATGGAATTCTGGGATTTGCCTGGGGAACGGTGGTGCTGGTGTTGCAACGCCGCTGGAAACCCCTGGGTATTTGGTTGGCTGCTCTGGCCGTGGTGTCTTTTTTCTATTTCGGTTTCGGCTACACCAAAGGTCAGAATGGGGATGCAGCGGGCAGCCTGGCCGATCCGGTGCGTTTTGTGGGTGGCATTTTTGTGTTTTGTGGCGCGTTCGCCGACGTATTTCAGCGGGGTAAGTTTCTATTGCCCGTTGCGGTGGGGGCCGTTATGGTCTGTTTCTTGACAGCCGTCAATTTGCGCAGTGTTTGGAATGCGTGGCAACCTGCCAACCGGGATTCCGTCTGGCAACGGTACGTCAGCAGCGACCGGCTTTTTCTGATGGGGTGTTTTGTCATTTTGCTGGCGACCGGTTTTCTCACCAGTTTGTTTCGTTCCTGGGGGGGCTTGCAGGCGTTGATTCAGGTGCGCTACCAGCATATGTCGGCCTTCGTATTCATTCTTTTTTACCTGACGCTCCTGCATTTTTTAGGCAGAAAAGCCCAATCCTGGGCCTTGATCGGTTGCCTGGTGCTGGGTGCTGCGTTCTGGATTTTATCGACGTCCACCTTTAGCCAGCACCTCGATTTTCGCCGCAAATCACAGTGGGCCGACGCGTTCAATTGGCGGTACAACAGCACGTTTGTTCAGTACCCGGCTTCGTTCAACCGCAACATCCGTGACACCTACAACACGGCCATTCGCTGGGGGGTTTGCCCACTGCCCACCACGCCTTTTCATGCCCTGGAGGCGCAATTGGCCGGGCCGACTTTGGCCGTGGATTCGAGTCTGCGCCTCCGTGTTGATTCCAGTGAGTACGTCATTCAGGAACCGGTTGCCCAGCTTACATTCCGGCAATACGATTTGCTGAGCGCCGAGGGAGAAGGAGACAATTACGTTATTTTGAAATCGCCCCGGCATACGTACCTCGTGGGCACCTGGCAGAGTCGACGTACTTGGAGAGAACTTATTCGTTCGGGGCGGTATTTTGGGCGAGGGTTCTACGGGTCAGTCCTGACCGACCCGCTGGCTCCCGGCACGTACCGGCTTGGCGTACTCAACTGGGCCAACGGGCAAGGCAGCGTACGTTTTTCCAACCAAACCATCACTCGTTAATTTTTAATGAAACCCATCTTTTTACTGGGTATGCCTTCATCGGGCAAAAGCACCTTGGGCCGGAACCTGGCCCGCTTGCTGGGCTACGAGTTTGTGGACCTCGACAAGCGCATCGAAACGCGCGAAGGTTTGACCATCAGCGAGTTGTTTGCGCTACGGGGTGAGGATTATTTCCGGCAAGCGGAGAGTGCGGTCCTGAAGAGCCTCCCGGTTCAGGCGGCGCTGGTGGTGTCGACGGGCGGGGGCGTGCCTTGTTTTTTCGACAACATTGCTTACATCAAAACTCACGGGTTGAGCGTATTTCTTGACTTGCCTCCCTCGCTGCTGGCCCAGCGTATGTTGCACACCCGCAAGGACGACCGGCCGCTTTACCGCAAAACCGACCCGGAGGAGTTGCTGACGACGTTGGAAGCCACCTACGAAAAACGCCTGCCGTATTACCAGCAGGCGGATATTATCGTCACGGGCGAAACCACCGCCGAACACCTGCTCGAAACGTTGCGGTATTTTGGCGTGGGTTAGTTTAAGCCTTCTTAAAAATACGTCCCAACCGAAAGCACAACCTGCGAGGTGGCATTGTTGATCGTAGCCGAACCGTAGTCAGCCGTATTATTAAGCACGTAGGGCGAATAGGCGCTGCTGCTTTTGCCGTACAGCCCGGCCACGTCCACGTAAAACTTATCCGTGCGGTAGCCAATTCCGGCGGAATAAATCGTGCGGGTACGGTCGAGGTCGTCGAACGTCTGCTTGTAGGGGTCAGCGTAGTAACTCAGGCCCGCCCGCAAATGAATGTTCTGAATGCGGTATTCGCCACCCAATTTGTAATTCAGCACGTTTTGGTACTGCCGTTTCACGTCGTCGGTGTAGCTGCCGTTTTGCAAATCTCCGTCGGCATTCTGATCGTTGGATGAAAGGCGCATCCCTTCATAAGCGACGTATTCGACGTTACCCGAAATAAAGGCCGCTTTCCCAAAAAAGACGGCCACGCCCCCGTTGGCCTTGAACGGCGTTCGCAACTGGTACTGCGAATCGAACGGCTTGACGGCAAGCCGGGGAATCTCGCCGATGACGGTTCGCCCGTTTTGGGTGGCGATGCGGTACCCGGCACCCGACAGGCGATTGAGCAAATTAGTGAGTTGAGGATCATTGGCGTTGGAAGGACCCACGTCGATGGGCCGGGCCAAACTAACCTGCAGGTTCGACTCAGTCGTTTCGCTAATATTGAACCAGGTTGGGCTGGTTATCGACGCGCCAATGCGCAGAAAATCGACGGGTCGATAGATGGCCCCGACCGCAAAATTGATTCCACCACCTCGGGTGTTGAGCGAATTTTCAAACGTAAACCCTTGAATTTGAGTAGGATTTGTGAATTGTTCCTGCGTGGTTTTGGTGGTCGTGTACCGCATCCGTGCTAAGCCCAGGCTGGCACCCAAGTACAATTTATCGTCGTAACTGGCCCCGTAGGCGAGAGTCCACTGGCTCGTCGCGCCGGTAGCACTGAAGCGAAACGTCTGGTTGGTCGCTTTGCGCGGTTCGGCCCCGGAGTAGGGTGGCCCATTCTGCGAATTGGGATCGATCAGGAAACCGTAATAGTACATCGACGTCGGAAAGTCGAATGTATTGCCATTTTGATTGAGATCGTCCCGGAAATCCTGCACGGTGATACCCGACGAATTTGCTTCCCTATTCGCTTCTTCGGCAAAGGCATCAGCCTGCGAACTCTGGTTGTTTGTCCCCCCAAACGAAATCGAATTATTCAACCCGTAACTGCGCGTGTAGCCCAATCCGATGGCCCCACCCCGCCAGCGGCCCGTGGTGACAGGATTGGTGCGATTTCCCGCGAAAATAATCCCCAGATTCCCCAGATTGAAGTTGCCTTTACTATCGCTACGCGTATTGCCGAGGTAAGTGGCGTCGTTCTTCTGAAAAGCGGCACCGGGTGTAAAATTCAACTCGGAGCGTGTGTAGAAACCCATACCCGCCGGGTTGCCTATCAGCGTGGAGGCATCCGCGCCCAGAGCGGCGTGGGTACCGCCAATGGCCTGGAAACGAGCCGAACCCGAGGGGCCGGTTTGTGAAAATGTCCGGGCCAGGGCGTCGTAATTGTTATCCTGCGCCCTTGCGTGAAGCGAAGCGCAAAGGCTGATGCCCAACAGCAGGTGACTAAATTTTCTCATGACGTTATCGATAAAACTGTTTTTGGCTCCCTGACCGGGTAGCCGAAATTTGTACTGGGAACCGGGTTTTACAGATTCGCAGCGGAACTACTTCTCGTAAACTACCCACTCCGTTTTTCCCCTACTAAATAACGAAAAAACCCCGCCAACCCAAAAAGGTCAGCGGGGTTTCACCTGTTAAAAATTGTTAAGCCCTTAACGCGGCCCGCGCGAACGGCCCCCACCGCCATCTCCACCGCCGCTGCTTCCACCACTGTTGTTCGAAGGAGCAGACGTACTGCGCGAGGGGCTGGAATAACTGTTGTTCTGGCTTTGGCTCGGGGTGTTGTTGCTGTTGCCCCAACCATTGCTGTTGCTGCCGGGCCGGGTGTAGCTGTTGGCACCACTGTTGGTGTTTCGGCTACCGGAGTTGCCGTAACTACCGCCATCCCGGCGCGGACGGGAGTAGTATTCAGAACCCGTCGAGCCACCCGTGCTGTTGCCGTACGACTGCCGTCCGCCCCGATTGGCTGAATTGGTCGAGTTGTCGAAGTCAGAATTATAGGCCGACTGCGAGCGGGTGTAGCCTCTCCGCGAAGGAGCCGGGGTGGTATTGCTGTTGTTGTTCTGGTTGCCGTTGTTGACGTAACCGCCGCCACCGTAGTAGGGGCTATTCCCGTAATAATTGTTGTAAACCCGGTAGCCGGAGCGCCCACCCCAGTAATTACCGCCGTAGAACGAGTCGTAATAGCCGTAAGGACTACCGAAGGCGTAGTTGTTGTAGCCACCAAACCCACCAAACCCACCAAACCCACCAAACCCACCAAACCCACCAAACCCACCAAACCCACCAAACGGGCTGGAGAACGGATCGTAAAAATGACTACCCCAACCGCCGCCCCAGCCCAATCCGATAC
>JAJAZB010000135.1 GCA_026785975.1 Cytophagaceae bacterium
AAATCAACAACCCAAATAACAACCGGGTAGCATTGGGCCGGGGGCGGGGTGCCCTCTTGCAGGACAGCGACTCAATCAACCGCCCCGCCAAACCTAATCCGCTGGAGACGATCAGTTCGATGAACGAGATTAACGTCAACTTCATCGAAGCCAACCCGTACCAGCCGCGCACGCGTTTTGACGCCGAGGCGCTCAACGAACTGGCCGATTCGATCCGGGTGCAGGGCATTATTCAGCCCATCACCGTCCGGCAGATGGGCCGCGATCATTTCCAACTCATTTCGGGTGAGCGGCGTTTGCAGGCTTCCAAAATCGCGGGTCTGACCCACATTCCGGCCTACGTCCGTACCGCCGACGACCAGCAAATGCTCGAAATGGCGCTGATTGAGAACATTCAGCGCGAAAACCTCAACGCCATTGAGATTGCCCTCAGCTACCAGCGGCTCATCACCGAGTGTAGCCTGAAGCAGGAAGAACTCGGCGACCGGGTGGGCAAAAACCGCACGACGGTCAACAACTACATCCGGTTGTTGAGACTGCCGCCCATCATTCAGGCCGCCCTGCGCGACACGAAAATCTCGATGGGTCACGCCCGCGCCATCATCAACATCGACAACGTGGACGTGCAGTTGAATCTTTTCAAAAAAATCATTGACGAAGACTGGTCGGTGCGGCGCGTGGAAGATGCCGTGCGGGAATTGCAGAACGGCGATACCAGCCTGCCCCTCGCGCGCAAAGCGCACACCCTGCGCCAGGAAATGCGCTCGTTGCAGTTCAAACTTTCGTCGCATTTCGGCTCCAAAGTCGTCATCAAAGCCGACGACCGCAACAAAGGCGAAATCAAAATTCCTTTTACTTCCCAGGAAGACCTCGACCGAATCCTGGAGGCACTGAAGTTTTAAATAATGGGACGAGGTTTTGCGACGTTCTATAAGCAAATCCACGTTCCCGTTCGTATGGGACTGCCAAGAATTCTGTTTGTGCTCGGTCTGCTGACTGCCTTTACCGCCTCAAAAGCTACGCTGGCTCAGACGCGCCCCGACTCGGTGCGCCTTACACCGGGCGTCGCCACGCCGGGCAATACAAGGGCGCTGCTCGATAGCATTCGGCCCACGTTCCTGCCGACGATCATCCCCCGGAAAGCGACCATTCGCTCGGCCATCCTGCCGGGGTTGGGTCAGGCGTACATCAAACAGTATTGGGCGATTCCGGTGCTTTACGCGGGTTTTGGGACGTTAGGGTTTTTCGTCTACTACAACCAAACCCGGTACAAAACTCTGCTGAATGCGTACAAGGAATTGCTACCAAAAAAATACGAAACGATTGATGGGGCTTACACGGGTAAAATTCTGGATGCCAACGCCACGGTTGATTTCACACTCAACGGCAGCGCCTACACCGGCATTACCGAAGATCGCCTTATCAATTCTAAAAACTTTTACCGGCGCAACCGCGACCTGTCGTACATCGGGGTTTTTGCGCTTTGGGGCCTGAACGTCATCGAAGCCAACGTGTCGGCCCACCTGAAAACGTTCGATGAAACGGATGACATTTCCTGGCGGGTAACGCCCGGTGCCCAGAATCAATACGCCCAAACCCCGTTTGGGGCCACGCTGACGTTTAATTTTTCGTCGAAACAACCAAGACAATAATGCTGAACTTCAAAGAATGCTGAATTATGAATGCTGAATGCGAGAAAAGGAAAAAAAATGAATGCAGAAATTTTCAGCTTTTTATTCAGCATTCATAATTCAGCATTCAGCATTCTTTGAAGTTCAGCACTCAGCATTCATAATTCGGCATTTAAAGAAAATGCGCATCATTCTCCTCGGTTACGGCAAAATGGGCAAAGTCATCGAAGGGCTTGCCCTGGAACGTGGGCATACCATCGTGGCCCGTATTGACGAAGCAAACCGGGCTGAATTTGATCAGTACAGCCCCGACACGGCCGATGTCGTTATTGAGTTTAGTCATCCCGACGCGGCTGTGCAAAATCTTCGGGATTGCCTCACGCTGGGTTTGCCCGTGGTTTGTGGCACAACCGGCTGGCTGGATCACCGGGCCGAAATCGAGGAATTGTGCCATCAGCGCAACGGCGCGTTTTTCTACGCGTCAAATTACAGCATCGGCGTCAATCTGTTTTTTCGGCTCAACCGGACGCTGGCCCGGTTGATGGCTCGTCAATCGCAGTACCGCGTCACGATGACCGAAACCCACCACGTTCATAAACTGGACGCGCCCAGCGGAACCGCCCTCACGTTAGCCGAAGGCATTCTGGCGCACGTGCCGCGCTACACCACCTGGGTGCTGGGTGCCGAAAGTGCCGAAAATGAACTTCCCATCATTTCGTTGCGCGAAGGCGAGGTGCCGGGTACCCACGCCATCAAATACAGTTCGGGCGTCGATGATCTCGAAATCATCCATACCGCCTACAGCCGCGAAGGATTTGCTCTCGGTGCGGTCGTCGCGGCGGAGTGGCTCGCGGGTCGGCACGGCATTTTTAGCATGGACGATTTATTGGGGGAAGAACCTCGTTGAAACTGCCCGGCCCGCCGCTCGTAAAACTCTTCGGGGATTTTGCTCCGGCTTTGCGTACTTTGTACTTATTTTTTGCGAAAACCGATTACTGAATCCGATACTTGTTCACTGAAAAATATGGCCCAGGAAACCAACACGCCCGTTCGGACGGAGCACCCGAAGAAACAAAAATCTGCCACCCGCGACTGGTTTGATTCCATCGTATTTGCCGTTGTCGCAGCTACGCTCATTCGCTGGCTGCTGCTCGAAGCGTTCACAATTCCAACGCCTTCGATGGAAAACAGCCTGCTGGTGGGGGATTTTTTGTTTGTCAGTAAACTGCACTACGGTACGCGCACGCCCAAAACGCCCCTGCAAATGCCCCTCACGCACCAGACTATCTGGGGTACCAACATCCCCTCTTATCTCGACTGGATTCAATTGCCCCAGTACCGGTTGCCGGGTTTTTCGAGCGTAAAAAATGGGGACGTGGTCGTCTTTAACTGGCCCGCCGACGATCCAAAATACCCCACTGACCTGAAAACCAACTACATCAAGCGTTGCATCGGAATTGCGGGCGACGTGGTGGAGGTGCGTGAAGGGCAGGTCTTCGTCAATGGCAAAGCGATGGAAAATCCGCCGGGTTTGCAAAATGAATACGTGGTTTCGACCAGTTCCATCGTCAACGAAAAAGTCTTTGCCCGTTTTGGCATTCCCTCCTACGCCTACGAGCAGTACGAGGCCAACACCAGCGACAGCATTGCCTCCAACGATTTGAAGGGGTATAAGATTTTCGCCAATCAAGCCACGGCAGAAGCGCTTAAGAAAGAGGATTTTGTGAAAGGCGTGACGATGCTGTCCGATAAAAAAGGCGAATCTTCGGCCTTTGATGGCCTGTATCCGCAGTCCCCGCTTTACAGTTGGAACAAAGACAACTACGGTCCAATTCCTGTGCCGAAAAAAGGCCAGGAAATTATCCTGAACGCCCAGAACATCGCCCTCTACCGCACGGTTCTTGAAAAATACGAGGGCAACGAGAAAGTGGAAATCACCGATAACGCGGTAAAAATCAACGGAGAGGCGGTCACGAAGTACACGTTCAAGCAAGATTACTACTTCATGATGGGCGACAATCGCCACAATTCAGCCGATTCGCGGTACTGGGGTTTCGTGCCCAACGACCACATCGTGGGCAAGGCCGTTTTCATCTGGATGAGCATCGACTCCGAAGCCGGTGTACTCAATAAAGTTCGCTGGAAGCGACTCTTCAGCCTGATTGATTAGGGGCAAGGCAGGTATTAGGTACGAAGTATTAAATATCAGGTAATCAATACCTTGTACTTAATACTTCGTACCTAATACCTGCCTCCTCACCAATCAATTTCCTCTTCGCCCCGGCTTTTTAGATATTCATTAGCCTGGCTGAAGTGTTTATTGCCAAACCACCCGCCCCACTGCGCGGCCATGGGCGAAGGATGTTTGGATTTAAGAATTAAGTGCCGGGAGTCATCGATGATGGCTCCTTTTTTTTGGGCGTAAGCACCCCAAAGCATAAAAATGAGGCCAGTTTTTTGGTCGGCAATCTGCTTGATCACGGTGTCGGTGAAGGTTTCCCAACCTTTGTTCTGGTGCGATCCGGCTTGTCCGGCCCGCACGGTCAGCGTAGCGTTGAGCAGCAACACGCCCTGATCGGCCCAGCGCTCCAGGTTGCCTGATTTGGGCAGCGGCTTGTCTAAATCCTCTTTTATTTCCTTGAAAATATTGACCAGCGAAGGCGGAATGGGCACCCCCTCGGCCACCGAAAAAGCGAGGCCATTGGCCTGATTAGGACCGTGATAGGGGTCCTGGCCCAGAATAACAACCTTCACTTGCTCGAACGAACAGTGGTTGAATGCGTTGAAAATGAGTCGGCCCGGCGGATAAATCTTTTGCGTAGCGTACTCTTCTTTGATAAATTCGACCAGTTTTTGAAAATAAGGTTTTTCAAATTCGCTCTGTAAATGCGCTTTCCAGGATTCAGCGATGTTGACGTTCATACGGTAGAGAGGTTCGGTGTAAGGGTTGTTGGAAGCAACAGATCGTTGACGTCCTGCAAAAACCTGTGCCAGCAAAAATATTTTTAAGCGTCTGGATTGGTTGATAAAACGGATTACGCTATTTTTCGTTTCCTTGAAAACCCAACTTTGGTTCAAGCTATGGTTTCTGCAATTACAGAAGGTGTCAAAGTGAGTGTCGTGACCGAATATCAGCCCGAGCATTCCAACACGGCGCAAGCGCATTATGTGTTTGGGTACCGGATTCGGATTGAAAATAACTCAGAAAACACGGTTCATTTACTCCGGCGGCACTGGTACATTTACGACTCCAATGGCAGCGTTCGTGAGGTTGAAGGCGAGGGCATTGTCGGTCAGCAACCAGTCCTCGAACCCGGTGAGCAGCACGAATACGTGTCGGGTTGCAACCTCCAAACGACCATTGGCAAAATGGTGGGCACCTACCTGATGGAGCGGATTATCGACGGCAAACGCTTCTACGTCGACGTGCCCGAATTCACGATGGTAGTGCCGTACCGTCTTAATTGACTTTTATCTGAACCACAGCGGCGGAACGCATTTATGATCAACGCTTTCCTCCGCTACCTCTTTCGCGCGGGCAATGCCCACGGCCTGCATTCCCCGTTTGTTTTTGAACTTTACACCAACGTCATACGCGCAAAAGGTACGGAGCCGGAATTTGCCGACATTGAAAGTCTACGAAAACGCCTCTTGGGGGATCGCCGTAAAATCCGGATTCAGGATTTTGGGGCCGGTTCAAAAATCAATAACAATCGGGAGCGCGAACTCCGCGACATCGCCCGAAATTCCGAAAAGCCCCGTCGGTTAGCCCGATTGATGTTTCGGCTCGTGCGGTGTTTTAGCCCCACCACGATTTTTGATCTGGGTACGTCGCTGGGATTAACCACGCTTTATTTTGCCAAAGCCGCTCCCAACGCCCGCATTTTGACGTTTGAAGGTTGCCCCGAAACGGCTCAGGTGGCCCGGCAACATTTTCAGGAATTACGTTGCTCAAACGTAGAAACCGTCGTTGGCAATCTGGACGAAACCCTCCCGCCCGCCGTGGCTGCCATCGACCGCATCGACTTTGCTTTTTTCGACGCCAACCATCGCTACGAACCCACGGTCCGTTATTTTGAAACCTGCCTGACGAAGGCCCACGACGATACCCTCTTCATCTTCGACGACATTCATTGGTCCCCGGAAATGGAAAAGGCCTGGAAATACATCCAGGCCCATCCAAAAGTCAAGCTGACCGTTGATCTGTTTTTTATCGGGTTAGTCTTTTTCAGAAAAGCTCAACCCAAACAACACTTTATTTTGAGAGGATAGATTTTAGAGGATAGTGGATAGATAAATTCAGTACTGTCCTCTATCCACTCTAAGCTATCCTCTCTACTCTGTCCACTATCCTCTAAAATCTATCCTCTCATTTCGCCACTTCCACATTCACCCGGCGACCTTTGATGGTATTGCCATCGAGGGCGCGGACAATTGCGGCTTCGTGTTCGCGGGGCACATCCACGTAAGTGTGTTTGTCGAACAGGTCGATATGACCGATGATCGAGCCGGGAAGGCCCGTTTCACCCGCGATAGCCCCAACGATGTGGCTCGGCGTGATGTGCGACTGCTTACCCACGTTGATGAGCAAGCGGCTCATGCCCGCCTCGCCACCGCGCTTAAACTGCCGTCCCTCCCGGTCGAAACGATCCCGGGGGGCCGGGCCACGACGGTCGTCGCGGGGTTGAAAACGGTCGCGATCATTGCCACGTCCACCGCCACCGAAACGATCCCCGCCCCGACGATCCTGGAAGCGATCATTGCCTCCCCGACGTTCGCCACCAAAACGGCGATCGTCGTCTTCGAGGTTCAGGTCAGACATTTCGTTTTTCTGCACACCCAGGGTTATCTTGGCCAACGCCGCAACGACCTGCTCGGTCGAATACCCGGCGTGGTGCAGATTTTCGAGTACGTCACCGAACAGTTCGAGGTCGCCTTCGTTGATAACTTCCTGCACGTGTTCGATAAAATTGGCTTTTTTGATGCCCACAATGTCTTCAAAACTCGGGATAACGCCCTTGTTAATCGTCACTTTGGTGTACGTCTGGATGTCCCGCAAGCGGTACCGTTCAGCGCCCACAACCATCGTAAACGCCTTACCCGACTTCCCCGCGCGGCCCGTCCGGCCAATGCGGTGTACGTAATATTCCTCGTCGAGCGGAATGTCGTAGTTGATCACAGCATCCACATCCTCCACGTCGATGCCCCGGGCGGCTACGTCGGTAGCGACCAGAATGTTGGTGACGCCCGAGCGGAATTTGCTCATCACATTCGTCCGTTGCGACTGGCGCAGGTCGCCGTGAATGCCTTCGGCCTGGTAGCCGCGCAGGTTGAGTTGCTCCACCACCTCGTCCACTTTTTTCTTCTGGTTACAAAAAACCAGCATAAGTTTGAGTTGGTAGAAATCAATCAGGCGGCACATCACTTCCATTTTGGTGTGCGATTTTACCTGATAATACAACTGCTCGACGTTGTCGGCAGTCAATTCGTTGCGTACCACCTTGACCAGCTTGGGGTCGTTTTGGTAGCGGCTGGTCAGCGCCAGAATCGGCTTCGACATCGTGGCCGAGAAGAAGACCGTCTGCCGCTCGTTGGGCGTTTCTTCCAAAATGCTCTCAATGTCTTCGCGGAAGCCCATGTCGAGCATTTCGTCGGCTTCGTCGAGCACAACTATTTTGGCATGATCGAGTTTGAGCGTACCTCGCTCGATGTGGTCGATGATCCGGCCCGGTGTACCAATCACGATGTGTACACCGCGCTTAAGGTCACGGATTTGACGCTCGATGCTGTCGCCACCGTAGATGGCGGTCGTTGAAAGCCCCCGCTTGTGTTTGGCCAGTTTTTTGATTTCCTCAGAAACCTGCACGGCCAGTTCACGGGTCGGGCACATCACCAGTGCCTGCACAGTACGATCGCTGGGGTCTATTTTTTCAATAATCGGAATGCCGAAAGCGGCAGTTTTGCCGGTGCCCGTCTGGGCCTGGCCAATCACGTCGCGGCCTTGGAGCAGGTACGGAATGGCTTCGGATTGAATCGGAGAAGCCACTTCAAAGCCCATGTCGGCTACGGCTTGCATGACTTCGGCGGATAGCTGAAGTTCGGAAAAGGGTATTTGTGTCATGTGTGTACGGTCATCGTACGAAGAGTAGGAACAGGAGGCAGCTCGTTCCCGCCCAAACGGAACGACAGCCGCACCTCAATCCCTGGCCTGTGCGCGGGATGACAACTTGTGATAAAAAGGTAAAAATTTTGAGACCAACCGGAACCATCCCCGGTGGGCTGCTGATGACCAAAATCAGTGAAGATTGAAGGAATGTTCCGCCAGCGGGAACGATCAGAAGCGTACGGGTTGGAGACCGTCTTATTTCGGGTGCAAAGATAAGATTATCTTTTGGGAATAAAAATAGAATTGTACTTTTTTTGGGCGAAAACGTTGAGGCTGCGAAATTAGCGAGGAAAAATTGAATTCATCCGGCGTTAGTACCTCTGCTTTCTGTTTCCGACCTTTGCCTGGACAAGCTACTTTCCATGAAAAAAGTTCTCTTCATCGACCGCGACGGGACGATCATTATTGAACCCCAATCCGACTTCCAAATCGATTCCCTCGAAAAACTGGAGTTTCTCCCCAGGGTACTTTTCAACCTGCGCCGTATCGTTGAAGAGACCGATTACGAGTTGGTGATGGTGACCAATCAGGACGGCTTGGGCACGGCGGTTTTCCCGGAAGAAAGCTTCTGGCCCGCCCACGAAAAGATGGTAAAAACCCTGGAAAACGAGGGCATTCATTTCGCGGCGGTGTACATCGATCGCAGCTATCCGCACGACAATCTGCCCACCCGCAAGCCTGGCACCGGGATGCTGACGCAGTACCTGACGGGCGACTACGACCTCGCCAACAGCTACGTCATCGGCGACCGGGCCACTGATACCCAACTGGCCCTGAATCTCGGCGCGAAAGCGATTTTGATTAACCCGCCCAACAAGGATTCGGAAGAACCCGCCCTGACGCCTGAACAGACTATGGCGACCGCACTGAGTACGGGCGATTGGGATGCGGTTTATGAATTCCTGAAATTGCCCCCGCGTCTTGTCCAGGTAGAACGGGTGACGAAAGAAACGCAAATCCGCATCGATCTGAATCTCGACGGGCGGGGCCAAAGCGACATTCACACGGGTCTGGGTTTTTTTGATCACATGCTCGATCAGGTCGCCAAACACTCCGGTAGTGACCTGACAATCAGCGTCAACGGAGATTTACACATCGACGAACACCACACCATCGAAGATACCGCGCTGGCGCTGGGCGAAGCCTTCCGGCGCGCACTGAGCGACAAGCGCGGCATTAGCCGGTATGGGTTTTTATTGCCCATGGATGACGCACTGGCGCAGGTCGCGATTGATTTTTCGGGTCGGCCCTGGCTGGTGTGGGAAGCGGAGTTTCGCCGGGAAAAAGTGGGCGATATGCCGACCGAGTTGTTTTTCCACTTTTTCAAATCGTTCAGCGATACGGCCCAGTGCAACCTGAATATCCAGGCAACGGGCGACAATGAACACCATAAAATTGAGGCAATTTTTAAAGGCTTCGCGAAAGCCCTGAAAATGGCCGTTCGCCGCAACCTGCGCGAATTGGACAGCCTGCCGAGTACGAAGGGCGTTTTGTGAATAATGCAGAAAATGGAGCGGTAAAATGAAGCGTAGCCCCTACCTTTGGGGCATCGAACTCAGAAACCAATAACTCATTCGACCATGTTGTTGCTGAATATTCCCCTGCCCACCTGGCTTGTTATTATGTTCTTCGTCGTCTTGTTGGCTGCTGCGTTTATTACCGGTCGCTGGCTGGAGCACAATGATGATAGCCAGCGCTTCGAGAACTGGCCGGATAAAGACAACTGAACGGACTTCTTCAGCATAGGTCTGCTCCCAACTTTTTTCAAGTGGTCGGACGACAAAAAAGTCGTCGGGGACGCCCAGTCCGACCACTTTTTATAAGTACCCCTCATCGGCAAAACTCAGGTAGGTGCGATCACTGAGAATGACGTGATCGAGCACGGGAATGTCGAGTAGCAATCCGGCTTCTTTGAGTTTTCGGGTGAGGTCGCGGTCGGCCTGGCTGGGTTGTAGATTGCCCGAGGGGTGGTTGTGGCCCAATATCACCGCGCTGGCCAAATGTTCTAACGCCGCTTTGAAAATAATTTTTGGGTCAGCCACCGTGCCCGATACCCCTCCCGCCGAAATTTGTACGGGCCGGATTACCTGATTGGCCCGGTTGAGCAGAATCACCCAAAATTCTTCGTGGGGTAAATCCATCAGGTGAGGCCGTAGTATTTCGTAGGCATCGCGGGAACTGGTGATTTTAGGTTTCTCCCGCGACTCCGTTTCTTTCCGCCGCCGACCCAGTTCGAGTGCCGCGACAATGGTGATGGCCCGCGCTTCGCCAATTCCTTGAAATTTCGATAAATCCTTGATACTCAACTTGGCCAGTTGATTGAGATCATTGTCCGTGTTGCGCAGAATATCTTTGGCGATATCAATTGCCGTTAGTTTGGTCGTCCCAGAGTTGATCAGAATCCCCAATAGTTCGGCGTCGGAGAGGGCGGCTTTTCCCTTGAGCAGCAACTTTTCGCGGGGACGGTCTTCTTCGGCCCAGCTTTTAATGCCGAGCGGATTGGTGTAAGGATTCATCGAGAAGGGGGTGTACTCACCGGTAAAGGCGAGATTTTTCGGATAAGAACGCAAAAATTCCTGAACTCTACACCGACTAAAACCAAAAACGCCCCCGAGTACTCGGGGGCGTTTTCATTGACAGTTCCGGGACAAGCAAGTCCGGGTATCGGATTAAGCCGCCGCAGCCGACAGCGAATTAACAAACTTCGCCAGTTTCGACTTGTTGTTGGCCGCTTTGTTCTTGTGAATGATGTTCTTCTTCGCCAACCGGTCGAGCATCGAAGCGGCACTCTTGTAAAGTTCCGTTGCCTCAATCTTGTCGTGCGTCGCCCGCAGCCGTTTGATCAACGTGCGGGTGGTTTTGTGCTGATACCGATTGCGAAGGCGCTTGGTTTCGTTGGCACGAATACGCTTCAACGCTGATTTGTGGTTTGCCATGTGTTATTGCCCGAATAAACGATTGGTTCCTGAATGAGTGCGCAAAAGTAGAATCTTTTGCGCATATTTCAAACGTAACGACTTACTTTCTACCAGAAATCCCTTGAAAATCCTGCTGTTTTTTGCCCTCCTTCTGCCGCTTATAGCGTCTGGAGATACTTTAGACTGCTCTCGTCCAACTATCAGGCAGATGCTTTGGCAACGTCCGGTATGGCAATCTCCATTGTGGCAGCGTCCACTGTGGGGGTTTTATGCGCATCAGCGGATTAACCGGCTGGCCATTTTTACACTGCCGCCCGAGATGATTTCTTTTTACAAAAAGCATTTGCTCTACCTGATGGATGCCTCGACCAGCCCCGACCAGCGGCGTTACGCGGTGGTGGGTGAAGCGCCCCGGCATTACATTGACCTGGAAATGTACGGCGACAGCGTGTGGGCCAAACCGTTTTGGAAAGATGCGGTGGCTTTTTACGGGGAAGATTCGCTTAATGCCCATGGCATTGTTCCCTGGCACGTGCAGCGGATGCGTTTTCAACTCACCGAAGCCTTTCGCGAAAAAGACACCCGCCGCATTTTACGGTTGTCGGCGGAGATGGGCCACTACATCGCCGATGCGCACGTGCCCTTGCACACGACCCGCAACTACAACGGGCAGTTGACCAACCAACGGGGTATTCACGCGTTTTGGGAATCCCGATTACCCGAATTATACGCCAGTCAGTACGATTTTTTCGTGGGTCCGGCGGAATTTTTGTCGGCACCGCACCGGCGAATCTGGGCCACCGTGCAGCAAGCCCACGCCTGCCTCGACTCGGTGTTGAACTTCGAGCAAAGCCTGACCGAAACCGTCGGGGCTACCGGAAAGTATAGTTTTGAAGAACGCAACGGGCAAACCATCAAAACGTATTCGCGGGAATTTTCGGAGCGTTACCACGCGATGCTCAACCGGCAGGTAGAGCGTCAAATGCGGGCTTCGGTGAAAACCGTCGGGGATTTTTGGTTCACCTGCTGGGTCGAAGCCGGTCAGCCTGATTTAGCTAAATTGACGAAAAAACCGCCAACGGAGCAGGAGAAAAAAGACGAAGAAACCGAGAAGAAAAGTTGGCTAAAACGGCTTTTTCAGGCCCGGCCCGAAGACTGAAGTCCAGGGTAAGTCTCGAAATGCTTGGTGCAGATGCGTAGCTTTGTGCTATGAACGCCCCCCAATCTGTACCGCCCGCCATTCACCTGAAGCCCGGCAAAGACGCTTTCGTGCGACGCTTTCACCCCTGGATTTTCTCGGGGGCCATTGCCCGTACCGAAGACAACCCGAAGGATGGCGACGTGGTCGAGGTCTTCGACCATCACCGGAATTTCCTGGCCACGGGCCATTTTCACGAGGGATCGATTGCCGTAAAAATTCTTTCGTTGGAACCCATTGAACTCGATACGGACTTTTTCCTAAAAAAACTACAACAAGCCCGACGGGTGCGCGGTCTACTCAATCTGACCGATACGACGTGCTACCGGCTCATTCACGGCGAGGGCGATGGGTTACCGGGGCTGATTATCGACTGGTACGGGGGCGTGGCGGTATTTCAGGCGCACTCGGTGGGGATGCACCGGCAACGCGCCGAAATCACTGGGGCCTTGCAGCAACTTTACGGCACTGATTTACAAGCCATTTATGACAAAAGCGCCGAAACCCTGCCCGACCGCTACGCCGCGACGATCCAGAATGATTATTTGTTTCAAACGACTGAAATTATATTGCCTCACCCCGTTCGGGAAAACGGCCATACATTTTTGATTGACTGGGAAACGGGTCAGAAAACGGGTTTTTTCCTCGACCAACGCGACAACCGACAACTATTGGCCCGCTACGCACCGGGCAAACGGGTACTCAACGCCTTTTGCTACTCGGGCGGATTTTCGATTTACGCACTGGCCGCCGGTGCCGCGCAGGTACATTCGGTCGATGCGTCGGCGAAAGCCATTGGATTGACGGAACGGAATATCGCGGCGAACGGCCTTCAAACCGACTTGCCAAATGGAGAAGTATTTACCGACGACGTACAGAAATTCTTACGCGCTCACGACCATCAGTACGACCTCATCGTGCTCGATCCGCCCGCTTACGCCAAGAGCATGGAAGCCCGCCACCGGGCCGTGCAGGGTTACAAGCGCCTCAACGCCGAAGGCATCCGGCGCCTGGCTCCCGGCGGCATTTTGTTCACGTTTTCGTGCTCGCAAGTCGTGGATCGGGAGTTGTTTTACAACACGGTTGTGGCCGCCGCGCTCGAAGCCGGACGACCCGTACGGGTATTGCACCAATTGAGCCAAGCCCCCGACCACCCCGTCAACGCGTTTCACCCCGAGGGGAGTTATTTAAAAGGGCTGGTGCTGGAAGTGGAATGATGTTTGTGGCAGTGACGCTGCTTAGCGTTTTGCAAAAAGTTACGTATGGTCGGGTCCGACGTTCCGTCTGACCACCTCAGGACGAATGGTCAGACCGTACGTC
>JAJAZB010000136.1 GCA_026785975.1 Cytophagaceae bacterium
GGCTTTTTTGATTCGGGGTAAATCCTTCGTCAACAGGTCGGGGGCCAGGTTGATGCGTTGATTGGGTGTCGTGAGGCGTCCGGGCAAACGGGATTGCAACGGCCCGAAATCAATCCCCTGCGGATTGTCTTTGAGCGCTTGTAACGTCAGGCCCGTTTTACCGTAGGGTCCGAATCGCAAGCCCGTATCCAGTTTAGCTTCAGGGTCTTGCGGTTTAGGTATTTCCTCAACGTTTGATTTCTCAACGGCTTCCAGCCTCATGCGGAGTTCTTCAAAAATCTCCCAATCGTATTTCGCACCATCGGCCTTTTCATAAAGCGGCTCCGAATATTTGGCCGTGTTGCGAATCGCCAGCAGGTGAAACGTCGTGTCGTAATGTGCCGTTTCGAGGCCCGTAGCCGGGGGCAAAATCAGGTGCGCGTGGCGGGTGGTTTCGTTGAGGTAAATATCGAAACAAACCATGAAATCGAGGCCCGCGAGGGCTTCGTCCAACTGCCGCCCGTTGGGCGTGGAAAGCACGGGATTGCCACAATTGGTAATCAAGGCTCTGATCTGGTTTTCGCCCGGCGTCAGCACTTCCTCGGCCAGACACGAAACGGGCAACTCGCCCATAAACTCGGGGCGACCACTCACCCGGCTCCGGTGGCGGTCGTAGCGCGTGTAAGGTTTGGCGTTAGCCAGAATATCGAGGGCTGGCGTGGTAAACATGGCCCCACCGGGTTCGTCGAGGTGCCCCGTCAGGCTGTTGAGTACGCTGATGAGCCAGAGGCAGGCTCCGCCGAAGGCCTGCGTTGAAACCCCCACTCGCCCGTAAGCAACGGCCCGTTCCGTTTGGGCAAAGTCGATGGCAAGGCGGCGAATGGCATCCGCCGGAATACCCGTGACCTCCGCTACAATTTCGGGCGAAAACGCCGCAACGATCGCCCGGATTTCGTCAATGCCATCGGTGAAGTCGGCCAGACGACCAGGGCGAACCAGGTTTTCAACGAAAATCACGTGCAGCAAGGCCAGCAAAAAGTACACATCCGTACCAGGCCGGATGAACAGGTGCTCGTCGGCTCGCAAGGCGGTTTCGGTGCGGCGCGGGTCCACCACCACCACCTTTCCGCCGCGCTGCTGAATGGCCTTCAGCCGGTTGGCGACGTCGGGGGCGGTCATGATGCTACCGTTGGAAGCAATCGGATTGCCGCCCAGAATGAGCCAGAAATCCGTGTGGTCGATGTCGGGAATGGGTAGCAGTAGCGGATGGCCGAACAACTGCCAGGAAGCAAAATGGTGCGGGAGTTGATCGACCGACGTGGCCGAAAAGAAGTTTCTGGTGCCAATAGCTTTGGCAAAACCCGGAAACGTGAGCGCTGTACCCGAGTTGTGTACGGACGGATTGCCCGCATAAATACCGATGGCGTCGGGGCCGTATTTTGCTTTGATGCCAGATAATTTGTCAACGACTTCGTCGAAGGCTTCTTCCCACGAAATCTCCTGCCAGGTCTCGCCGGTGCGGCGGATGGGCCGTTTCAGGCGGTTGGGATCGTGGTAAATATCCTTCAGCGCCACGGCCTTCGGGCAAATATGCCCCCGACTGAACGGGTCGGCTTTGTCGCCCGCGATGGAGAGGATTTCTTGGCCCACGTACTTGATTTCCAGGCCACACATGGCCTCGCAAAGGTTGCAGGTGCGGTAGTGCGTAGCCGTTTCCGGGGAAGTAAATTTCATAGAGGTTTGAGGCGGTCCGCCGCGCGGTTTGAAGTTTGAAAGGTTTGAAGTTATTCACTTTCGGGTGAAAGATATATATTTCTAAAAATCTGAAGATCAGCACCTTACTCCTTAGCGTAGGGGGGGTTAAACCGCCGACGCGCAGTCCCTACGCTACGGAGCAAGAGTATCACCCGAAAGGGGGTAACAGACCCGTTTTGCCGATCAGACTTTTAAACTCTTCCAACCCTCAAACCTAATCAAACCTTCCAACTCTCAAACCTTCAAACCTATTTAATCCGCCGCTTCGTGCAACGCTTTTACTTTATCGAGGGCGGTGCGCAATTCAGTGAGTTGGTTTTGCACCACGTCTTTGACGTGACTGGGTAGGTCGTCGTCATCGAGGGCCTCTTCGTAGGCGTCCACGGCGGCACCTTCGCCGAATTCAACCGAACTCAACACGGTCGCTTTTTTATTGTCGAAGATCGACGCCTTGATGTCGAGCCAGGCCCGGTGAAACTTACTCGACAAATCGGTCGAGGTGGCCTCTTCCACGGCCTTTCCGTCCAGGCGCACGATGTGGTCGGCCAGTTCGCTACGGAACTTCTGACTTTGCACAATCATGTGGCGGAAAAGATCGGCGAGTTCGGCATCCTGCACGTTGTCGACGGACGATTGATAGCCCCGGATGCGGTCGTTGTTGATTTGCACTAAGTCGTTGAGCGAATCAACGATGTCCTGGTTTTGAGCCATGATTTTTAGTTTAGGATGTTGATGAAAATTGTTGGGGAACATTCCCCGGCGGGCAGGTGAACTTAAATAATCGTTCCAGACGCAGAGCGGGTAGATTTTAGAGAATAGAGAATAGAGGACAGAGAAATGCACCTTGTCTATCCACTGTCCTCTATTCTCTATTCTCTCTCTGCTATTTCACCCCGATCAAATCAGAGGGTTTATTGGAAGTGCTCCAATTGATTCGGTAACGTTTTCCACGTTCCACGGTGCGTTTGGTGGGGTAAGCCGATTCGTTGGGAAGTTCGATGTACACCTCCCGGTTTTTGGTATTCAAGGTCCGGCTGTCGTTTCCCGGAATTTCAATATCGGCCCAGGTGACCCCGTCTTTGCTGTACCGCAATTTCGCGTTGTATGGTTTGGTATTAATCATCACCGGACCGGCTTCCAACGTGAAAAAGCGCGTTGAATCATACGCCGCCGAATCGCCGTCGATGTTGACCATTCGCCCGGCGAAACTATCCAGCGAATCGGTCCGGGTTGGATCCAGTTTGCTGTTTCTGACCAACCGAATCACGGTATCGCTCAACGCGGTTTTTTTCCGAAAAAGAAAATCTCCGGCCCGTTGCGGTAAGCCTTTTATATTCCCGTACTGGGGTTGTTGGTGTTTCGAGGTCCGGTTGTGAACCGCGTATTTCAGGCTGTTGAAAAGCTCCTCGCCCGACAGATACAGTTCATCATTTTGGTTTAAGCGTTTTACCAAATAATCCATGAAAACGCTGTTGTCGGGGGTTTCTTCCAGGTAACTACTGCTGATGGCCCGTCGGCTTTTCTGGCTGTACAAATCGCTCCAGGTTTTGAGTTTGTTGTCGGTCAGATCGCGGGAACTCACCAGCGCAGTGCCGTAGCAGGCATCCGCAATGAGCAATTGGTGTTGCGTAGGAATCTGACTGAGCAAAGCTACGAGGGCCGGTGTGGAAAGATAACTATCCAGGTTTGGACCCGAATCCCGCAAGGCCCAGTACCCGTTGGGGCGCTGGTAGGTGGCGTGCCCCGCAAAGAAAATCAGCAGGTTGTCTTCATTCACCAATTTGTAGGAAAGCGAATTCAAAGCCCGGATGAGTTCTTTTTTGGTGGGGTTAATCAACTGAGTGATGGTCGAGAATGCGTATTTGGCCGATAATACGCTATCGAGCCGGTTGATGTCGACGGCGGGGCGTTTCAGGCGCAACGTTGGATTGTCGTAGTCGTTCACAGCGATGAGCAACGCGTGGTAGCGGGCCTCGCTGAGGTCGGGTTTAGCCGATTCGGCGGGGTACGGAAAATCACGCTTGGCCTCCGGCCTTTTGATCAGCGACGCACTGATCCGGTACTGAGCTTCGGCCCGATTGGCGTTGGTGGTGTACACGTAAATTTCATTGAGGTCGGCATTGTCCAGGTACTCAATCGTCCGGTCCTCTTTGGTGTACTGGGTTTCGGGCTCGATCGGAAATTTAAGGGTATAGTTGGTCGCCCGCAGGCTATCGGTACTGATGAATTTTACTTCGGTGCCACTGGTCACGGCGGTGCCATCCGGTTGAATCCCGACCCGGCAATTGCCGTGGCATAATTTCACGATAATCCCCAACTCGTCGACATTGAGTGGCTCCAACCGGATGACCAGCGTATCCCCAATCGAGATGCCATTGTCCTTAACGTTGATGGCAAAAAATTTCCGGGTGTATTCCGTCTCCTTCGCTGAGCGCGTCTTGGAACGAAGCGTCGTGGTGGCCTCGTAGGGTAATCGATTCGACTGCCCCCGGACGGGAGAGAAAATAAAGCCGAACCCGATGCAACTGAAGAGGAGTAGTTTAACCATAAACGTGTGCATGACCGTAAGTTTTGAGGGATTGAACGTGCCCGCTCTAAAAAGACAAAGCCTCCCAGAACGAAGTATGAATGCCGTACCGCTTTTTAACTTCTTGCCGAACAGCCTTCAACGTGCTGTCGCTGTAGGTTTTATGTAGCCAAGTTACGAGATGGTTCGGACTCGGCCAAAGCCGGACATTTTCACCCCGGAGCGTGATGAGCAGACGACCGTCCGACGAAAATCCGGCGTAGCTATACCCTCGTTCGGTGGCCATGACGGGTTGCCCAAGCCGATCCCAGAGGTGTACCTGTTGCTCCGTTCGAACCAGGAACGTTTGGCCATCCGGCGAAAAGGCGATGGCTTGGATGTCCGTGCGGTGAGGCAGCGAAATCCATTGCTCGGCCTTTAAATCCCACAAGTACGCCATCGATCCTTCAAAGCCCCCTACTGAGAGCGCCTGGGCATTCGGAGAAAAAAGGACGGTACTCAGGCTTACGGAGGGGGGCTGCTTGTCACTTAATGTGCCCTCGCGATTCAGAAGCCAAAGGTCGGAAAACTGCGTAGTTGCCAAAATAGTCTGACCATCGGGTGAAAACGTGGCCGAGTTAACGCTTTCGGGGAGGGGCGATTTCTGGGGCTTTCGGGTATCGTCCCGCCAGAAATAGGTTTTCCCGTCGGCCGTCACGTACAGGGCCATTTGCCCATCGGGCGAAAAGACCACCGACGTAATGTCCGGTTTTCCGGGCAGCGCTACCGGCTGCGGCTGGTTTAGTCGCCACCAATACGCGCCTGCTGGGGTATTGGCTACCATAAATCGCCCATCGGGCGAAGCAAATAGCGCATTGACCGAAGCGGGAAAAGGCAGTTTTTGCGAACGCTTGTCGCCCGGGTGCCAACGTTGAGCAGGCCCATCGTGGGTGGTGAATACCGTGCGGCCGTCGGGCGAAAACTGCCCCGATGTAATCGGAGCATCGTACGAAAAACTATCCACACAGGCTCCCTGCTGATTCCACAGGTACAGCGTCTGGCCGATGCTGGTGGCGACTGTCTGCCCATCGGGTGAAGGAATCACCAACTCAACCGGCGTACGGTGTGGCAGTAACGCGGAGCGGGGATCGTGCCGGTTCCAGAGGTAGGCATGGCCGTTGGTGGTTAGCGTGAGTACCCGGCGTCCGTCGGGCGAAAAAGAAGCCGACTGAACCGGGGAGTTATGAAAAAATTGGGAGGAAACAGCGCCTTTTCGATCCGATACCTCAATTTGTGTATTGTCGACAACCGAAAAAAACGACTGGCCGTCGGGGGAAAAACTCAAACTCTCGCGGAAATCCTTGTTTTTCAGACTGTCCAAAAGAATCCCATTTGAGTCGAAAAAGTAAATGAAATCCTCGGTTGACACCAGAATGGTTTTGCCGTTGGTCGCTGGTTCGGCCAGCGTGATCTGGGCGCTGATCGGGAGGGGTTCGGCGCGGGGATTCAGACGATTCCAGCGGTACACCCGACCCTGCGACGTCGTGATCAGGATTTGCTGTCCGTTGGCAAAAAAAGCCAGATTCTGTACCTCACCCTCCACCTGGAGGCTATTGATGATGCGACGCGTTTTCGTGTTCCAGAGCGAGACGCTGCCATTTTCATGAACCATGCCAATCGTTTTTCCATCGGGCGCGTATTGAGCGCTAACCGGGGCGGAGTCGGGTACAAGGCGTTCCACCAACTGCCCCGCGCGGTTCATCCAGAAAAGCTGCCCGTCCTGAGTAGCCGCCAGAATGGTCTGTCCATCGGGCGATACGCCAGCAAAGGCAATCGTTTCGTCTCGCAACAATGGACTCATCCGATGCTGTTGGCGGTTCCACAAATACATTTCTCCATTGGTGGTAAAAACCAGCAGCACCCGAAAATCGGATGAACCGTCCAGGGCCAGGAGCGTCTTGTCGAGGGAAAGACTATCGAGCAGGGTTTTCCCGGCTCCATCCCAAACCAGAATCTGCTGGTTTTTCGTCGTTGTGAGGATAACTTGACCATCGGGTGAAAAAACGGCATGAATGATCGGGTCGGGGGCCTGAAGTCTGTGCTCGTAGGGCTGCTGATTGTAAAATGTATTGTAAAATGCATTGCTCGTGATGGGATTTTTCTCCCGCTCGTAGGCCCAGGCCGTCATCACCAGGGCGTGGAGCGGATCCATCTCCCGGGTTTGGAAAACCACACTTTTCACATTGGAATCTCCCCACTGCCGGAGCGCAAAAACCATCGAAATCAGGGCCAGCACCAGCAAGGCCGATACCCCCAACACGGTGAGCCGGAGCTGCCGGTTACGCTGCTGCTGCTTGTCCAACTCTTGCCGTTGCAGGCGGTCGTGGTGGTGCTGGCTGTCGGTGACAAATTTCCAAACGGCTGTACTGTCGGGTACGCTGCGGGCCAGTTCGGCCCGGATCGCTTCGGGGTAGAGGCCAATTTCGGTCAACCGGCGCGGTGGTAGCCACAACTCATCCGACGCCGGTTTTTCTTTAAATTCCTGGTAGGCTTCCTTCAGGCGGCGGAGAATGTCATTGATTTGCCGCTGCTCGGTCGAGCGGTTTTTGTCGATGACCCTGGCCAGACTATCGTGGGCCAGTTCGTAGGTGCCTTCCTCGTGGCGCAGGAGCCGCGAGCGTTCGAGTTGACTCAGCAGGAATTGCAGCCGCGTGGGTTGTAGCCCCGTCATTGTCTGCAGCGCGTCGAGCCGTTGCTCCCGGCGGGTGCCTTCGTAGGTGACGAATCCTTCGAGCAGTTGACCCAGGGCGGGCTGTTCTTCCGTCGTCAGTTGGTTGCTGAGTGCTTTTTTCTGCTCGTTCAGAAACTGTTCCAGCACGTCTTCAATCGCCCCGACGCGCTCGACCAACGCCGGGTCAAACACCACCTCGCCGGTACGGTCGGGCTGATTTTCGTGCGCAGTACGCCAGAGCCGGTCGAGGTACACCTGCAGGTAGGGCAACTGGAAGGTGTTCCGGGCATCCTGAATATTTTCGAGAATCTGCCGTACCGTCTCCGCTTCGTTGTCCAGTCGGATGCCCTCCGTATGACGGCAGGTTTGCACGATGACCTCGTGTACATTCCCCTCGCTCATGCGCTCGACCCGCAGGCGGAAGTCGAGCAGACCCGGCAGCCGTTCTTCGTAGGGGTAGAGGTACGGAATATAATCCTCACGCATCACGAGCAGGAGTTTGCAACTGGTCTGCGCCTGGCAAAGGGCCTGAATTGTCGCAAAAACCAGTTGCTGTTCGTCCCGATTTCCGCTGATGAAAAGTTCTTCGAACTGGTCGAAAATCAGGTACACCGGCCGCATCGAATACTGGCTCAGGTGCGTGACAAGTTCGACCACGTCGGAGGTGTCGGGGAGATCGTCTTCGTCGAAAATGCTCCGTAACGTACTCAGCAAGGTGGTTGGCAGGCCGCCCCGGCGCCGCACGATGACCGGAAAATAATCGGTATCTGAAAGCGCCTGGGCCAATCCGCACTGCACCAGACTACTTTTGCCCGTGCCCGAGGCGCCGTACACCAAAATCAGCCGCGAGCGGGAGATGAGTTCAACCAGCCGTTTTTGCTCCGTTTCCCGGCCAAAAAACATAGCTTTATCCTGAGCGGTGTACGCATCCAGAAATTTAAACGGACTTTTTGCCACCTGGGTCAACATGGCTTAATCAGAAAGAAGGTCTTCATCGTTGGTGACGTCGTTGCCGGGGACGCCAATGGGTGTTTTGGCCAGGTCCGCGGGCGAAGCAAGCAAACTGCGAAGAGTGCGCATTTGCTCGCGCAAGACCCGAAAATCGGGTTCGTCTTTGGAGTCTCCATTGTAAGGCTGAACCCCCAACAACCGGTCTTCGGGACGGGCAATGTGTTTGTACTGCACTTGCCCCGAAACCGGCACCTCGGCGGAGTGAAACGAGTATAGGTCAAAGACCGAATTGTCGCTTTTCCGGTACGCGTTCTGATCAACGACCAGCGGCGAAAGGTTCAGAAAACGGGCTGGCTCCTCAATCCCATCGGGCGAACGCCGAATTTTTACGAGCAACACCGACTGGCACTCCCATAATTCCTTCAGGGCTACTTCCTGGAAAAACTTCTCGTCCTGCCGATAGCTCTGGCTGGTTCGGAGCACCACGCGTTCGTGCTGGTATTCGGGTGCCCGGCGGAAAAATCGGATCACGCGGATGTTTTTGTAGGACTCTAATTGATAGTTGGCCCAGAAACCCAATTGTTCGCAGAGTTTCACAAGATGGTCTTCACCCACCTTGCACAGCGCCGGAATATCGGCTACACCGGCCGGGCTGGCCAGCCGCCGCCGGAGGTCATGGAGGAACAGTACACTGTCATAAAAACGGTCCTGCTCATCGAACAACTGAACCAGTTTCTCCATATCCGGAACGAAGAGTTCGGTTTTGGTTTCCTTCAAAAACCGGCGGAGGCGTTTCAGGACACCAATCAAAGGCAGCGGTTCCAGCCCTGACCAGCCCGCGGTCATCAAACTTTGCAGAAGTTTGGTCAGATCCTCGTCGAGGTCCAGGGGCGTGCCCTCGTCGTGGGCGCGGAGCAGGTAATCGAATACCTGCGCCAGCAGCGCAACAACCAATAAATCCACACCCGACTCGAACAGCGAGGTGTAGTTGACCAGCCGCTCGCGACTACTGGTCACGCCCAGAATTTTATTATCGACGATGTCGGGCGAAAGTAGCTTTCGCAAGGGTTCCGAAAGTGGGTACGGCAACCGCCGCAGTACCTCTTCATCGAGCCAGCTTTTAAGCCCGGCTTTCGACAGGTTACTGGCTTTTTTAGCTTCAAACTGCTCGTTGAGGCTCGGGTCGTAGGTGCCGAGTGCCTTTTTCAACGCGATTCGCAAGGCACCGTTGGGGCTGTATTCCGCCTGGGTCACCTCCACGCCCGTGGGCAGTTTCCAGCGGGTCGCGTCGTCACCGGGCGCGTAAAAATACCACTGATTCCGGCTGATTTCCGGCAACGTATCGTCTACGAGCGCCCCCCGGATGGGTTGGATGTCGGTGGGTACGCTCACCTGCAATTGCATTTTGGCGCGGTCGAGGGCCTCCGTCACCGAGTATTGCCGGGTGAGTTCTTCGTAAAATAGCAGCGAAAACTGGGTGGCCACCTTGTCTTCGACGGGCGTACTCGTGGCAATGATGGCCGCCTTGACGCCCTCTTTCGTGAGAAGTTTGATGTGGTTGAGCGTCGAACAGCCGTTGAGAAACACCAACTTCAGGTTCGGGCAACGGCCCAACAGTTGGGCAATGCCTACGCCCCGCGCTTCGATGTCCTCCAGGCGGAGAATGGTGCTCCCGGCGTGACCGCTGAAATGAAACAGGCAGAGGGAGTCTTTGTATTCCAGGAGTTTACCCGCCACCACGGATGCCGTTGCGTAGGAAACCCGGTCTTTTTTGAAATAATTTTTGCTGTTGCCGGGGTCGAGCAGGCGGTCGATGCCGTCGTCTTCCTGGCGGAGTTCGGGCAGAGGACGGTCGCGGTCGTTGGCGTAGCAGAATAAAAGGGTATCCATACGCGGGAAAATAAAAGAAGGATGGGGAAATGTACCGCAATAATCGGTTAAAAAACAGCAGGTTGCTTGGGAAAAACCATTGAAGTCCGTTTTTTTCTTTCCTTCCGGCTTCGTTACTTTAGGCCCGCACCGACCTTCCGTAATCATTCCTGCCCATGCCGACTGACGTTGTTATAAAAAGTCCGTTCAAGTTTCTGGACGCCTACACGTCCCGCGACCGGGATCGCTTTTTCGGTCGGCAGGCCGAGCAGAAGCGGCTGGTCGAGTTGCTCTTCAGTTCGCGGCTCATCCTGGTGTACGGAGCCTCGGGTACGGGCAAAAGCAGCCTGGTGCAGTGCGGGTTGGCGCAGGTACTGTCGGAAGCCGACTATTTTCCCGTTATCGTGCGGCGGCGGGGCGATTTGCCGACCTCGTTGCGGAGTACCCTTCAAAGTTTTTTTGAGGACGACGACCAACCTGATTCCAGCGATGCAGCCGACCTGGTCGGGCAGCTATCGGGCTACATCCTGCGGCCGGTGTACCTGATTTTCGACCAGTTCGAAGAACTCTTCATCAGTGGCAGCGCCGACGAACAACGCGCGTTTTTAAACCAGTTGAAGACCATTCACGGGATGGGTGGTTCGGGGAAAGTCGTGTTGATTCTGCGCGAGGAGTACCTGGCGCATCTCTACCCGTTTGAGGAGGAATTGCCCAGCCTGTTCGACTTTCGGTTGCGGGTCGAACCCATGAGCGAGCGCAACCTGGAGGCCGTCATCGTGGGAACCTGTCGGTCGGTGGAAGGCGTGGTGCTGGAGCGGGAAAAAGAAACCGCCCGGTTGATTATCGCCAACAACCAAGGGGCGCGCAGTACGTTTCAACTGCCTTACCTGCAAGTGTACCTCGACCGACTCTGGCGGTTGGGGCTGCAAAAACAAACGCTCAGTGGCGGGGCAAACGTGGTGATCGGTCCCGATTTGGTGGGCGAAGTCGGGGCCATCGACGACGTGCTGGAGCGCTTTCTGGCGGAGCAAAAAAAGGCCGTGGCCGAAAGTCTACCCCCCGAGCGGCAGGCCGCCGTGGGCACCGTGTTGGAGGCCTTCGTCACTTACGAGGGCACCCGCCGCGAGCACACGCTGCCCACGTTGCTGACCGAAACGGCCCTCGACCCGCCCGTGCTGGTGGAAATTCTGCGCCAACTCGAAAGCGTGCGAATACTGCGGGAGGACGAAGGCCGCTTCGAACTGCCGCACGACAGCCTGGCCCGGCTTATCGACCAGGGCCGCTCGGCCGAGCAGCGGCAGATCAACGACATCGTTCGGCGCTTGAAGGATGCCTACCGGGAATACAGCGAGAAAGGCCGGGCGGAGGATTTGCTGCTGCCCGCCCGACGCGTGGCCGAGGTGGAGTTGCACGAGACGGTGTTGAAAACCGAATTGGCCAAAGGCGGCACCGACAGCCCGGCGCTCTGGCAGTTTGTGCAGGCGAGCCGGGCGCTGTTGCAAAAGCAGCAGCAGGCCGAACTCGAAGAGCAACGCCGCAAAAACCGGCGGCTCCGGCGCTGGGTAGTGGTTGCGGGGGTTGTGTTGGTGCTTACCCTGGGGGCGGGCGTGGCCGTGTACAACTTGTGGGAAACATCCAAGCAGGCGGTAGCCTCGATGGGCGCGGCGCTCAACCAGGTGAAATTGCAGGAAATCAGCGCCTTGCAAAAAAAGGCCCGAAGCTACGAAGAGTACCAGGAGTACGAC
>JAJAZB010000137.1 GCA_026785975.1 Cytophagaceae bacterium
ATCTAATCGCGATCAACAAGTTTGATAAAGCCGGTTCGCTCGACGCCCTGCGCGACGTGCGCAAACAATTTCGCCGCAATCACAACGACTGGACCACGCCCGACGAGGCGTTACCAATCATCGGTACGATGGCTTCGCAATTCAACGACGCGGGCATGAATGCGCTTTTTGAAGCCCTACTCACGCGGGTTTTCGGGCCGCCAGCCCAGCCAATTTTGTACGCCTCCGATGGCCAACCCGCCGCGCTCATTGCCCGCGACCGCACTCGCTACCTGGCGGATATTGTTGAGGAAAGCCGCCGCTACCAGCGCTTCACGGATGAACAGGTGGCTCTGGCCAGATCGCTGTACCAACTTCACGGAACGCTGCAACTCCTTGACGACCAGCCTAAAGCGTTGACCAAAAAAATAACTTCGTTGCAAACCGAACTCCGGGCGCAACTCCACCCGGATTGTCGTCGTTTGCTCGACGCCTGGCCAGAGGTGCAGCAGCGCTACGCCGCCGACGTGTACCGGTACGAAGTGCGGGGGAAACTTATTGAACAGAATTTGGCGACAACTTCATTGTCCGGCACGCGGATTCCCAAAGTCAGTTTGCCCCGCTACACCGATTGGGGGGATATTTTGAACTGGCTTTTAACCGAAAACCGGCCCGGCGAATTTCCGTACACGGCGGGCGTATTCCCTTTGAAACGGGAAGGCGAAGACCCCGCCCGGATGTTTGCGGGCGAAGGGCTGCCCGAACGCACCAATCGTCGTTTTCATTACCTCTCGAAAGGGCAAGCGGCCCGGCGGCTCTCCACGGCCTTCGATTCGGTGACGCTCTACGGGCAGGACCCCGATCCCCGGCCCGACATTTGGGGGAAAGTCGGCAATTCGGGTGTGAGCGTGTGTACCCTCGACGACGCCAAACGGCTGTACTCCGGCTTCGACCTGTGCGATTCGGCTACGTCGGTGTCGATGACCATCAATGGCCCCGCGCCCATCATCCTGGCCATGTTTCTCAACGCGGCCATCGATCAGCAAGTGGAAAAGGTAGCGGCGACCGCAGACGCGCAGTTCTCCGGTCGGCGTTCGGAAGCCCGGTACCGCGTCGAACTTCCTGAAGGCCATAACGGCCTCGGCCTCGCGCTTCTCGGTATCCCCGGCAACCAGGTTGTTGAACCTTCCATTTACCAAAAACTCAAAACCCAAACCCTCAAAACCGTGCGGGGCAGCGTCCAGGCCGATATTTTGAAAGAAGACCAGGCGCAAAACACCTGTATTTTCAGCACCGAATTTGCCCTGCGGATGATGGGCGACATTCAGCAGTATTTCATCGACAACCAGGTTAAAAATTTCTACTCCGTCAGCGTGAGTGGCTACCACATTGCCGAGGCCGGGGCCAATCCGATTACCCAACTGGCCTTTACGCTGGCCAACGGCTTCACGCTGGTCGAGTACTACCTCAGCCGGGGTATGGCCGTTGATGAATTCGCGCCAAATTTGTCGTTTTTCTTCTCCAACGGCATGGACCCCGAGTACACCGTGCTTGGGCGGGTAGCCCGGCGCATCTGGGCCAAAGCCATGAAATTCCGGTACGGGGCCAACGAACGTTCGCAGAAATTGAAGTACCACATTCAAACGTCGGGGCGCAGTTTGCACGCCCAGGAAATCGCTTTCAACGACATCCGCACCACCCTTCAGACACTTACGGCACTGATGGACAATTGCAATTCGTTGCACACCAACGCCTACGACGAAGCCATCACCACGCCCACCGAGGAAAGTGTGCGACGGGCGTTGGCTATTCAACTCATTATCAATCAGGAATTTGGCCTCAACAAAACCGAGAACCCGTTACAAGGTTCGTTCGTGGTTGGAGAACTCACGGACGTGGTGGAAGAAGCCGTTAATCAGGAATTCCTCCGGCTCAACGAGCGCGGCGGCGTGTTGGGCGCGATGGAACGGATGTACCAACGCAGCCGGATTCAGGATGAGAGCATGGAGTACGAAATGCGCAAACACCAGGGCATCTTGCCCATCGTCGGGGTCAATACCTTTCTCGACCCCGGCGGCTCACCCACACTCGTGCCGCGCGAGGTGATTCGTTCGTCAGACGAAGAAAAACGATTGGCCGTCGCCGAACGGGAAACCTTCCAAAAACGCCACGCCGACGAAGCACCGGTTGCTCTGGCGCGGGTGAAACAAGCGGCACTGTCGGGTGGAAATACGTTTGAAGCCCTTATGGAGGCCGTAAAAGTCTGTACCCTCGGCCAACTCACCCACGCCCTTTACGACGTGGGCGGCAAATACCGCAGGAACGCTTGATAATGAACAATTAAGAATGAACAATGAACAGTGAGATTCAGTAACTGTTCATTGTTCATTGTTAGTTCAGCCTCGGGTCCGTTGGGTAGTGCGACATCACCCGGTACTGACCGCCCATTTGCCGCAACACGGCCCGCCAGAACTGGTCGGTCGGGGTGTCAAAAAGGGCCTCCCCTGAGGCGGGCGTAACGATCCAGGAATCCCGTTTGAGTTCGTCACTAAGTTGTCCCGCGCTCCAACCCGAGTAACCGATAAAGAAGCGTATATCCGTCACGGACAGCGTACCCAGATTGAGCATCTGCCTGATTTCGTCAAAATCGCCGCCCCAATAAATGCCCTCGGCCACCAAACGCGACTTCGAAATCAGATCGGGCCGGCGGTGGATGAAATGCAGGGTATTTTTTTCTACGGGGCCACCGACGTACAGCGCCACTTCGGGATAAATGTCATCGCTGAGCACGTCGTCAAGGTGCAATTGAACCGTTTGATTCCAGACTAAACCAAAGGAACCCAGTTCGTTGTGCTCACAAATCAGCACCACACTTCGTTCAAAATTGGGGTCGCCCAGGAAAGGCTCCGCAATCAATAAATCGCCATTTTTTACGTGTTGAGTAGGCATAGTTTCTAATGGTTGTGTGAATTTCTGCCGGATTCCACTGCTGATTTACCTAAGTTGGCACAGCTTTTTCGTTAATGTACCAATTGCTTTTTATGTACAAACCCTGTTCCAATCCCCTCATGAAGCGATGTCTGTTTTTCTCTACCGCCTTTTTTCTGTGTTTTTCAGCCTGGGCGCAGCCCAAACGTAATCTTTCCCTTGGGCCTATGGTCGGCCTTAACGTCTCGACCATCACCGGCGATGCCTACGGCACGGCAAGTACCAAAACGGGTTTGGCCGCCGGGATTTTTTTCAACTACAGCATCAAACAAACCTTCGGCGTGAGCGGTCAATTGCTTTACAGCCAACTGGGGGCCAACGTGAGTTCGGGTCAGCTTTCCCGTAAATTCAAACTCGACTATTTTCAAATCCCGTTGTTTGCGACGTTTTATTTCGGGCAGGGTTTGGGTGCGGGCACCATTCGTCCAAAGTTATTTTTAGGCCCTTACGTTGGTTTTTTGCTGAGTGCAAAAGACCAGGATGGCAACCCAATCCGAACGCCTCAGGGAAATGCTTCGGCCATAAACCCGCTGGATTTTGGGGTAAATCTGGGAGGCGGACTCAATTACGCCCTCAAAAACCAATCGTGGATCAACATCGATGTTCGCTACGGCCTGGGTATTCTCGACATTGGTAGCGGCACCGGTGAACTACGCAACGGCGCTTTCAGCGTAATGACCGGGATTAGTTTCCCTTTGGGCAATTATGACGAGCGCACCCGGCGAATCAAGCCCTAATCGTTTTAACGTCAGTACTTTACTATTTTTTTTACACTTCAAATTAAATTCCCAATCATGAGTAAAAAACAGTTCCTCGTTGCCGCCGCCCTGCTTATCAGTTTCTCGCTTCACGCTCAGCGTGCCCGAAACCTCTCGTTTGGCCCTTTAATTGGCGTTAACGTTTCTAATTTATACGGCGATGTCACCAACAATTCGTCAAAGGTGGGCCTTGTGGCGGGCGGATTTTTCAACTACAGCATCAAACAAACCTTCGGGGTAAGTGGGCAGTTGCTTTACAGCCAACTGGGGGCCAATTTCAACAACGGCGATAAAGTAAAACTGAACTACCTGCAAATTCCTCTTTTCGCGACATTCTATTTTGGTCGCGGCCTGCAACCGGGCGCGATCCGGCCCAAACTTTTCGTCGGCCCGTACGTTGGCTTTCTTCTCGATGCAAAAGACAAAAACGGGAACACGATAAAAGACGGAGCAAATGCCTTTTACAATCCCCTCGACGTCGGTCTGAACCTCGGCGGTGGCCTCAATTACGCCCTTCGCAATCAGTCCTGGATCAACCTCGACGTGCGGTACGGAGTGGGTTTGCTGGATGTAGCGAATCCGGCCAACGTCAATAGACGGAACGGCGCGTTTACGGCGCTCCTGGGGATTAGTTTCCCACTGGGCAACTACGACGATCGCACGAGGCGCATCAAGCCGTAGCAGACTTTTATAAAATTGGTTTCCAGCCCCATTCGCGTGGCGTTGGCGAAAGCAACCAATCAGTGCTCTCATTTTTAGTTTTTCGTACCGAACGTACCCGAAACAACGACCAGCAGAATCTCGTGCCGGTCGGAATTTCGGGTACGTTCGTGTTTTTACCAATCTGCTTCACAAACGGCGGTTCCTTTGGGCTACGATACACTGGGTTGGAAATCCGTATTCCGATCACTCATTCCTCGAACCATAACCGGTTATTAATCAGGCAGAATCGTGTTCAAAGTGCTGCTCTGAGCCGAACTCCTGGGGAAGAAATTAATGCCGATGACCCAAAAAGCGAGTCTGAATATTTGTGGATTTATACCTAAGCTACAACATTGGAATATGTTTTAAATGGGTTTAAGTTTACACGATTGAAGGCGTTGCGGACGGGATTTCGGATTATTGCCAGGTGCTTTCTGTGAAATCCTCTCCTTAGGTCCTCTACTTGCAAGTACTTGTTATTAAGTTTAGGACTTTCGCTTAGCCTCACCCCCGGCCCCTCTCCGGTGGAGAGGGGTGACTCAGAAACCTGGATTACCTCCCCTCTCCGGTGGAGAG
>JAJAZB010000138.1 GCA_026785975.1 Cytophagaceae bacterium
ATCGTCAACTACGGCATTCTGCTCGATTTGTTCACGAGTGTACTCATCCTGATCACGTTTGTCAACCGCATCGGCGATGTGTTTAAAAGTTCCCACATCACCAGCCTGACGGAGTTGAAGGACTAAGGACTGTAAGCCATAAGCTATAAACAGGTTTATGAAAATGACGGATTCGAAAGATTGAAAGGCATTTAGCCTGAACCAGGTAAAATCAGGGATCAAAAACCTGATTATTCCCAAAAAGCCTGAGACACGACACCTACCCATGAATTCACAAGCGATCTACTTTACCGGCGCGGCCCTGACCATTGCCGCGATGTGTCTGGTCAAAAACAAGGTCTTTAGCCACCTGCTTTTTCTGCCGTTCACGGGCTTGCAGGTCTACTTTTGCCTACACGCTTCTCGGCACCTGAATGTCGTGCAGGATGCGTATTTTAAAGTGGATGAAGTCGGGCTGATTTTCCTGATTGTCACCACGATTCTGCTTATTCCAACGGTTTTGCACAGTTACATTTACGCCCAATGTCGGCAGGAAAGTGGTCGGTCGGTGGCCTACCACAATGCTGCTCTGGTCGGGCTGTTTACCACCATGACCGGGGTGCTGGTTTCGGCCAACCTCGGTATGATGTGGGGGTTTCTGGAAGCCACGACGCTCTGCGCAACGGTGCTGATTTACTTCAAACGCGACGCCGAAGCGCTTGAAGCGGCCTGGAAGTACGTATTCGTCTGCTCGATTGGCATTGCCATTGCCTTTATTGGAATCCTGTTTCTGGGCATTGCCGCGCAGGACGCGAAGGTGTTGAACTTCAACATGGATGAACTCGTGGCCACCGCCGGAGCCATGAATCCACTCTGGTTGAAGCTCAGTTTTATTCTAATCGTCACCGGATTCAGCGTGAAAATGGGCGTCATGCCCCTGTTCAACGTGGACATCGACGCCAAAGATGCCGCGCCTTCGCCCATCGGGGCCATTTTATCGGGGGGACTGCTCAACGTCGGGTTCGTGGCCATTTTCCGATTTTACGAAATCTTCGCCACCACCGCCATCCTGGCCTGGATGAACACCTTTCTGCTCATCACGGGGCTGCTCTCGATTCTGTTTGCGGCAGCGTATATGCAGAAAGTCAAAAATTTCAAACGTCTGCTGGCGTATTCGAGCCTCGAGCACGCCGGAATCGTGCTACTGGCTTTGGCGTCGGGCGGTATCGGCTACGTGGCCATGATTTTGCACCTGATCCTTCATTCCTTCGTCAAGGCGAGTCTTTTCTACCAGATTGGGCAGGTATACCGGGTGTTTGCCAGCAAACGGGTCGAGCAAACCGGCAACTACTTCAAAATCAATCCCTGGGGCGGGCTTGTTCTACTCCTGGGTTTTTTCTGCATGACGGCCATGCCCCCTTCGGGGCTGTTTATCAGCGAATTCTACACCTTCAAGGCCCTCATCGCTCAGGGTAGTTGGGCCGTCGCCATTACCGCGCTGGGGCTGCTTAGTTTCATCGTTTTTGCCCTCGGGCGCAACTTCCTTCACCTGCTGTTTACGCCTCTGCCCGATTTCGGGAGCCGGGTGTATCCCCGCATCAATCCGCTCGAATCGCTCACTCAATGGGTGTTGATTCTGGCGGTGTTGTACGTTGGCATTCACCCACCCGCCGCCCTCACCGACTTCATTCGCCTGGCCGTTCAGCATTTGCCCAACCAAACCCTTGCCAGCACCAAGCCATGACAACTACGCTAAATCCACTCCCGACGATTCCAGCATTGACGGTGAAAAATGGCCAATCCGTCGCGCTTGATGCCATTCCGGTATTGAGTTACGGCGCGTTTTCGTCGGAGGTTCTCCGGCTGCTTTCCGACCCACAAAACCACTGCGTCAACTACTACGCCTTTCCCGACCAGGGCGGGCTGAAGTTCATCGCCGCCACCGCCAACGACGGTGGGAGCGGGGCCATTTACCTGCTTTCGCACGAAACCCCGATGGATATTCAACGCCTCGATTCGCTGACAAAATCCAACCTGGCTCTGCACATTTACGAGCGGGAAATCGCCGAAAACTTCGGTATCGAGTTCGTCGGGCATCCCTGGGCCAAGCCGGTTCGCTACGCCCACGACCGCGCCGACCGCTCGAAAACCCTGCGCAATTATCCGTTTTTTAAAATTACGGGTGAAGAGATTCACGAAGTTCCTGTCGGGCCGATTCACGCCGGGGTGATCGAGCCGGGGCATTTCCGGTTTATGTGCAACGGCGAAACCGTGCTGCACCTCGAAATCCAGTTGGGCTACCAGCACCGGGGTATCGAGAAGTTGTTTCTACAAAAGAAAACTCTGATTCAGCGCACCGTGCTGGCCGAGTGCATCGCGGGTGATACCGCCATCGGCCACAACCTGGCCTTCGTGCAAAACATGGAGAGCCTCGCCGGAATTCGGGTGTCGGACAACCTGCAACTGCTCAGAACATTAGCCCTCGAAATCGAGCGGCTGGCCATGCACACCTGGGGGTTGAGCAACCTCGGCGTGGGCATCGCCTACCAGTTGGGCAACTCGGTGATTGGTGCCTTGCGAACGCCCGTTATCAACTACATGCAGTGGTGGTGCGGCAACCGATTCGGGAAGGGCCTGTTGCGGGTTGGCTGTAACCAGTATCCATTTACGGCGGAATTGAAAACCCGCCTGCTCGATTTGCTCGACGAGTACGAAGCCAAATACACTGAAATTGCCGCCGAGTACTTCGACTTGCCGAGTGTGCAGGCGCCGTTGGAAAAAACCGGCACTGTAACCCAGGAGCAAATGCGGCTCATCGGCGCGGTGGGGATGTCGGCCCGGATTACGGGCATTCCGCGCGATATCCGGCAGTCGCACCCCACGGGTTTTTACGAAAAACAGCGGTACGAGACCGTCACCGAACAAAGCGGCGACGTGTGGGCGCGGGCGATGCTCCGCAACCGGGAAGTGCAGAAATCACTGGCGTACATCCGGCTATTGCTCGAAAACGTAACGACCGACGGAGCCGAAACTGAGCGGGTGGCAGTGGTTCTTGAACCCAATCAGTTTAGCATCGCCCTGACCGAAGCCTGGCGCGGCGAAGTGTGCCACTGCGCTGTGACCGATGCCAGCGGTGAATTAGCGCACTACAAAGTCAAAGATCCCTCGGTACACAACTGGCTGGCCCTCGGCCTGGCCGTGCGCGACAACGAAATATCCGATTTCCCTATTTGCAACAAAACCTTCGACTTGTCGTACTGCGGGAATGACCTGTAAATCAATGAGTGAATGAGAGAATGAATGAATAGGCTGCGCACGAAACTATTCCGCACAGCATTCGCACTCATTCACCCATTGATTCACTCATTGTCTCATTCTTTCATTCACTCATTGAAACCCATGTTTGAAACTCTCAAAATTATCCGTCGGCAGGGGAAGCAGTATATTCCCGACGTGACGAAGCCGGTGCTGCCGGAAATCTTCCGGGGCCGTCCGGTACTCAGCACGGCTCCGGTGGATGAAGCCGCTTTGGTAGCCTGCTGCCCGACGGGGGCTATCGGTTCCGCGCCGGTTCGCCTTGATCTGGGTACGTGTGTGTTTTGCGGAGAGTGCGCTTCGCTTTTTCCCGAAAAGGTCAGGTTTACGAACGATTACAAAATCGCGACGAACGTGCGTGAGCGCCTCGTGGTGTACGGAGGTCAGGATCAGCCCATTGCCCTTGATCCCGATCGGATCCGAAAAGAAATAAACGCCTACTTTGGTGGCTCACTCAAACTCCGGCAGATTTCGGCGGCGGGCGACAACAGCGACGAACTCGAACTCAACGCGGGCGGCAACGTCAACTTCGACATGGGCCGGTTTGGGATCGAGTTTCTGGCTTCGCCCCGCCACTGCGACGGCATCGTGATCACGGGGCCGATTTCGGAAAACATGGCCGAGGCCACCCAAATCTGCTACGATGCCGTGCCCGCCCCCAAGCTGATTATTCTGGCCGGAACCGCCGCTATTAGCGGAGGCATTTTTGCCGGGAGCCAGGCCCTCGACCGCTCGTTTCTAAGCAAATACCCCATCGACCTGTACATTCCCGGCAACCCGATTCATCCGTTGTCGTTCGTCAACGGGGTGCTGGAATTGATTCGGACGAAACGATAAAAAAAGCCCCAACCGTGCATCGGTCAATTGCTAATCATTCGATTAGTCATCAATCCAATAACGGGTACCCGTTACCCATAACCAACTACTCATGGCAACTGTCTCAAAATCACCTGCATCGGTTCCGACGATTCCCGCTGATGGGCTGGCGGGCCTCAAACAACACGGCCTGACCGATGCCATTTCGGGCTTTCTGGTATTTCTGCTGGCCCTGCCCTAAGTCTGGGTATTGCCAAAGCCTCGGAGTTTCCGCCCATCATGGGACTGATTTCGGCCATGATTGGCGGTCTTGTCGTCAGCTTTTTTGCGGGATCACGCCTGACGATCAAAGGCCCCGCCGCCGGACTGATTGTGATTATTGCCGGGGAGGTGGCCGAATTTGGCGGTGGCGAAACGGGCTGGCATCTGGCTCTGGGGGCCATCGTGGTGGCGGGTGTGGTGCAGATTTTGTTCGGCGTCTTCAAACTTGGGCGCTTGTCGGACCTGTTCCCACTGTCGGCGGTACACGGGATGCTGGCGGCTATTGGCGTGATTATCATTGCCAAGCAGGTACACGTGTTGCTCGACATCGACCCGGCCCTGACCAAAGGTAAGGAACCATTTGAGTTGCTGGCAATGATTCCGAATAGCCTGGCGCACCTCGATCCCAGGGCCACTTTGGTAGGAGTAGTCAGTCTCCTGATTATGCTGGGACTACCAATGATAAAACACCCCATTGCTCGCAAAATCCCCGTACCGTTGCTGGTGTTGCTTTTTGCGATTCCTGCGGAATTGTACCTCGATTTCCAGCACACTGAACCGGCTTACGCGCTGGTACGCATTGGTAATCTGCTTGATAATGTGAAAGTTAACGTGGATTTTAGCGGGATAACCCAAACGGGCATTTTTATCAAATTCGTGGTAATGTTCGCGCTGGTGGGTAGCTTGGAGTCGCTGCTGACCGTGAAGGCCATCGACGGGCTGGACCCCTACCAGCGCAAGTCGGACACCAACCGCGACCTCATCGCCGTGGGTATTGGCAACACACTATCGGGTATTCTGGGCGGTTTGCCGATGATTTCGGAAGTGGCCCGTAGCTCGGCCAACGTGGCAAACGGGGCCAAAACCCGCTGGGCGAATTTCTTCCACGGGGTTTCGATGCTGGTATTTGTGCTACTGGCCGTTCACCTCATCGGGTTGATTCCCAACACGGCCTTGGCGGCGATGCTCATCACGGTGGGTATCCGGCTGGCGCGCCCGAAGGAATTCATCCACGCTTACAAAATTGGATGGGAGCAATTGATCATTTTCTGCATCACCATTGTGTTTACGCTCGGGGTGGATTTGCTCGTGGGCATCGGGGCGGGTATGCTGACCGAAATGCTTATCAACCTCATCA
>JAJAZB010000139.1 GCA_026785975.1 Cytophagaceae bacterium
CCCCTCTCCGGTGGAGAGGGGCCGGGGGTGAGGCTAAGCGAAAGTCCTAACTTCTTTTCTGATAATTTTTGTAGAACGATTTTCATGAAATTGACATTCTGGGGAGCCGCCCGACAAGTGACTGGCAGTATGTACCTGCTCGAACTCGACGATGAGTACACCATCCTGATCGATTGCGGCACCGACATGGAGCGCCATCTGGACGAGGAAGAAGAAGCGCCGCAATTCTTCCCGTTTGACGCTTCCAACGTTGATTTGGTGTTGCTCACCCACGCCCACATCGACCATTCGGGGAATATCCCCAACCTGTACCGCGATGGGTACGAGGGCCAGGTGATGTGTACCACGGCCACGCTCGAACTCGCCCAACTCCTGCTCATCGACGCCGCGCACCTCCACGCCAGGCGCCTCAACAAAGCCCAGGGCGACAGCAACAAAAAGAAAAAGCAGATGAATCGCATCACCCGCAAGGGCGACGTGTATTTGGAAAAACAAGTGGACGAGGCCGTTGAAAATTTCGTGACGGTGCCGTTCAACAAACGATTCCGGGTAAAACAGGGCGTCGATGTGACGTTCATTCCGGCGGGCCACCTGCTCGGAGCCGCCCACATCGTGCTGGAGGTCGAGGAAAACGGCGTTAAAAAAAGTATCTGTTTTTCGGGGGATTTGGGGCGGAAAAACTATCCCTTGCTGATCAACCCGGAACCCATTCCGTCGGTGGATTACCTGCTCTGCGAAAGCACCTACGGCAGCCGCCGCCACGAAGACCAGCAGACCCCTGAGGCGGCGCTGGCGGAAGTGGTTCGGCGCACCTGCATCGACATTCCGGGGCGGCTCATCATCCCCTCGTTTTCGGTCGGGCGCACCCAGGCCCTGCTTTACACCCTAAACCGCCTCTACACCGAGCAGGGTTTTGAACCCATCAAGGTATTTTCGGATAGCCCGCTGGCCCGCGCCTCCACCCGCGTGTACGAACGCAACATTCGCTTGCTCAACGGCGAAGCCCGGCGCTTCAAGGAAGAACACGACTCGCTGTTCGATTTCGAGAACCTCCAATACGTGGAAAGTGAAAAGGCCAGCCGCGCGATTTCGGGCCACAGCGAACCCTGCATCATCATCTCGTCGAGTGGCATGGTGGCGGGCGGGCGCGTGGAGCAACACGTCGCGGCCAACATCAATAATCCCTACTGCACCATCCTGCTGATCGGTTACTGCGCCGAGGGCACGTTAGGCTGGCGGCTGCTCAACGGGCAGAGTACGCTGAAAATTAAGGATCGGGAAGTGGCGGTTTTGGCAAAAATCGAGAAAATTGACGTGTTCAGCGGTCACGGCGATATCGATGATTTGCTCAATTTTGTCAAAAGCCAATCGACCGAACGCCTCAAAAAAATCTTCCTCATCCACGGCGAAACCACTGGCATGGAAAACTTCAAAACGGCACTCGGTGAGGCCGGTTACGAAAACGTAGAAATCCCAATGAAGGGACAAGCGTATCAACTATAAATTAGGAATTAGGTGTATTGGGTCACGAGGTTGTACCCGAAACTTTGCCAAAGTTTTAGAAAAGTTGGCGCAATCTAACCAGTGTATAACCTCGTGAACCAATACAATTAGGAATTGAAAGACAACAGCGGGTATTTAATTCGTAATTCCTAATTCCTAATTCACACTCCCCCTTCGTCATGCGCACTTTGCTTGATTTTGAAAAACCCATTGCCGAACTTGAGAACAAGCTCGAAGACATGAAACGGCTGGCCGCCGAAAATAACGTCGACGTTGGGGTGGCCGTACAGACCCTCGAAGACAGCATCGGTCAGCTTCGCCGGGAGACGTTTCAGAACCTCACCCGTTGGCAACGGGTGCAACTCAGCCGCCACCCCGATCGCCCCTACACCCTCGACTACATCGAGCGAATGTGCGACCAGTTTATCGAACTGCACGGCGACCGCACCGTAGCCGACGACGAAGCCATCGTGGGTGGCCTGGGTGAATTGGCCGGGCAAACCGTCCTGTTTATCGGTCAGCAAAAAGGCCGGAACACCAAGCAACGCCAGCAACGCAACTTTGGAATGCCCAATCCCGAGGGCTATCGCAAAGCCCTGCGGTTGATGAAACTGGCCGAGAAATTTGGCAAACCCATCGTCACGTTGATCGATACGCCCGGCGCGTTTCCGGGCCTCGAAGCCGAGGAACGTGGTCAGGGTGAGGCCATTGCCCGCAATCTCCGGGATATGTTTCTGCTGAAAGTCCCGGTGATCTGCATCATCATCGGCGAGGGTGCTTCAGGCGGCGCACTCGGCATCGCTATCGGCGACCGGGTGTTGATGCTCGAAAACACGTGGTACTCCGTGATTTCGCCCGAATCGTGTTCCACTATCCTCTGGCGCAGCCGGGATTACAAAGAACAAGCCGCTGAGGCGCTAAAACTGACCGCCAACGATATGCTCGGCAACGGCCTCGTGGACGGTATCGTGCCCGAACCCCTCGGTGGCGCGCACCTGGATTTTGAGGCCATCGCCCAAACGGTAAAAGAAACGATACTTTCCACCTTGGGCGAACTTAATCAATTCAGCCCCGAAGAACGCATCAACCAGCGCATCGAGAAGTTTTCGCGGATGGGGGTGGTGCAGGAATAGGAGTGCGGAGTGACGCGGGGGGGGGGGGCGAATTTTTATAGAACCCCCACCCCGACCGAAACAACCCCCGAGATAACC
>JAJAZB010000140.1 GCA_026785975.1 Cytophagaceae bacterium
CCCCTCTCCGGTGGAGAGGGGCCGGGGGTGAGGCTAAGCGAAAGTCCTAAATAGGTATTCTTTCACCCGAAAAAGGAATAGTTGCCAAATGCGCTCCCTACGTTCCAACCAACTTACCAATGCCCGATTTTTCCTTCCAGCCCTTCATCACATATTGCCAGAAACACATCCGAGGCGACGAAAAAGGGGAAGCCCAACTTTTTTTAGACCATTTTTTTCAGGCACTCGGCTACGCAAACGGCCTGAAAGACGCCGGTGCCGACTGCGAGTTTCGAATCAAAGATCCCGAACGTAAAACCACCAAATTCGCCGACCTCGTCTGGAAGCCCCGCGTGTTGATTGAAATGAAAAAGCGGGGCGAAGACCTGCTCCTGCACCTCCAGCAGGCCGCCGGATACTGGCTCAACCTGGTGCCCGATCGCCCGGCCTACGTGATTCTGTGCAACTTCGACGAGTTCTGGATTTACGATTTCAGCAAAAACGTCAACGAACCACAGGATAAAATCCACCTGACCGACCTTGACGCCCACCGGCAAGCCTTCGCGTTTTTGCTCCCGAAACCACAAAAACCCGTCTTCAACACCGACCACGTCGATGTGACCGTCAAGGCCGCCGACAGCGTGGCGCGGGTGTTCGCCTCAATGAACAAGCGAAAGGTTCCCCGCGAGGACGCCCTTCGCTACGCCATGCAGTGCATCATCGCGTTGTTTTCCGAAGACGTCGACTTGTTGCCCGACAAGCTTTTCTCGCGCTTGCTCAACGAATGTGAATCCCACCTGCCCGCCAATGCCGATGGCGGTGTACGCGTTTCGGAATCCTACGACCTCATCGGCAACCTATTTCGCGAAATGAACGCCGAAGGCCTGACACCGGGCGGACGGTACGCGGGGGTGGACTACTTCAACGGGGGGCTGTTCGGGCGCATCGTGCCCATCGAACTTACCCAGGCCGAAATCGGCTACCTGCGGCTGGCGGCCCGCCACGACTGGCGGAACGTAAACCCGTCGATTTTCGGTACCATCTTCGAGCAGGGACTCGACGAAGGCCAGCGCCACGGCCTCGGGGCGCACTACACCAGCGAGGCCGACATCAAGAAAATCACCGATCCGGTGATCGTCCAGCCCTGGCGGCGGCGCATCGAGGCGGTCGAAACGGTACCGATCCGAGCCGCCGACCAACTGGCCGCTTACTACGAGCTGCTTCGGGAGTTACGCCGTTTTAGGGTACTCGACCCGGCCTGTGGCTCGGGCAATTTTCTGTTCATGGCCTACCGCGAACTTAAACTGCTCGAACGCGACCTGCTCAATCGCATCCGCCAGCACGCCGTCGGCACGACCGAGGGCCTCCGACAACTCAACGACTTCCTGTTAACCGAAGAGTTCGTCTCGACCCGGCAATTTTTTGGCCTCGACATCAATCCCTACGCCGTCGAACTGGCCAAAGTCACGCTGATGGTGGCCAAAGAACTTACCGTGCTGCAAAACCGCGAACTTTTCGACCAGCGCGACCAGCCACTACCCCTCGACAACCTCAACCGCGCGGCGGACCGTGCCAACATCCGCCAGGCCGACGCCCTGTTTACCGACTGGCCCGAGGCCGACGTGATCATCGGCAATCCACCGTTTCAGAGCAAAAACAATATGCAGGACGAGTACGGGGCCTACTACGTGGCGCGCGTCCGCGCGGCCTACCCCGACGTGCCCAGCCGGGCCGATTTCTGCGTGTACTGGTTTCACAAAGCGCATCAGCACCTGCCGCCGGGTGGCTATGCCGGGCTGGTAGGCACCAATACCATCCGTCAGAATTACAGCCGCATAGGCAGCCTCGACTACATCGTGGCCCACGGTGGGACGATTTTCAACGCCTACGCCTCGTTCGACTGGAGTGGGGCGGCGGCGGTGTTCGTGAGCGTGGCCTGCTGGACCAAAGGGGACTTTCCTGGCGAAAACGTGCTGTTCACCGAAACTCCGGGTGGCTTTGCGCGGCAGGTACTGCCCACCATCAACAGCAGCCTGAGCCTGAAGCCCGACGTGGCCGCCGCTGCCGTGTTGCGCGGCAACAAAACCCCGAAGCGGGTTTTTCAGGGCCAGACCCACGGCCACGAAGGCTTTTTGCTCTCGCGCAACGAAGCCCGCAAACTCCTCGCCGACGACCCCCGCAACGCCGAGGTGCTGAAACCCTTCCTGACGGGCGACGAACTCTTGAGCGACCCACACGCCCAACCCGGACGGTTTGTGATTGATTTCAGCCGCATGGACATGGTTACTGCCTCCACCTTTAAAAAACCTTTCAAAACCCTGCAGGAAACTGTTTTGCCTGAAATTCAAAAAAAGGCAGAAGACGAGCGCAGCGGGCTGACCAAAGCAAACGGCCGCGAGGCCTGGTTGAATACCTGGTGGAAAATGTGGCGCAGACGCGAGGATTTACTCGAAGAACTGGCCACCAAACAGCGGTACATTGTGTGTTCGAGGGTGACGAAACGACCCATTTTTGAGTTCGTATCGGCAGAAATTCATCCAAACGACGCACTGATGGTGTTTGCCTTCGAAGACGACTACAGTTTCGGCATCATCCACTCGAAATGGCATGGGCTTTGGTTTCAGGAAAAATGTTCGACCATGAAAGGCGACGCCCGCTACACGACCGATTCGGTCTGGGACACGTTTCCCTTCCCCCAATCGCCCACGGAAGCACAGGTGCGGGCCGTGGCCGATGCCGCCCTGGCCCTGCGGCTGGCCCGGCGCAAGGCCATGACCGACCACCGGATGAGCCTCCGCGACCTTTACCGCCTGCTCGAACAACCCGGCAAAAACTCCCTCCGTGACCTCCACGCCCGCCTCGACGAGGCCGTGAGCATAACCTACGGGTTTGGCAAAAACCCGAGCGATGATGAAATCTTGCGGGGTTTGCTCGCTCTCAATCAACAGGTAGCTACCCGTGAAGTCCAGGGAGATGCCGTCACTCCACCGGGCTTACCCATCGGAATGGCGGCACCTGAAACCTTTGTAACGACTGATTGTGTACGTTTTCTTGACTGAGAAGTAGCCCGTCCGACCGTTAAAAACAACCTAATTCTGCCCGCCTGCTTACAGCCAAATGGCTACTGCCTGCCGATAGGGACGTGATTTTCGTTTCCCGTTTTGTAAACTTGTCGTATCTTGCGGCCCAATTTCGATACCCCGCATGAACATTCCGGCTAACCTCCGTTACACCAAAGAACACGAGTGGATTTTGATTGAAGGCAACATCGCCACGGTGGGCATTACCGAGTTTGCCCAGGGTGAACTGGGTGACATTGTGTACGTGGAAATCGAAACCACTGGCCAGGCCCTCCGCGAAGGCGACGTGTTTGGATCGGTGGAGGCCGTAAAAACGGTTTCTGACCTGTTTTTGCCCGTTGATGGAACGGTGTTGGAAATAAACACCAAAGTGGTCGATTCGCCCGAGGTAGTCAATTCCGATCCCTACGGCGAAGGTTGGATGATCAAACTCCAGGTCAATGACCCGGCGGCGGTGGGGGCTTTGATGGATGCCGAAGCCTACCGGCAATTAGTTGGCGGTTGATTTAGTTTTGGAATTTCCCGAAAAGCCCGCCGAGGGCTTTTTTTGTGTCATGTTGCATACGTGATGGGACTGAATGTTTTTTAAAATGCAATTTCACCCCCAAACCCCTTCAGGGGTTTGGGGGTGAAAGTCGATTGCAAAATCAAAATAGTCTTCGTACTTAAAATCTGAAAGATTGCCCGAAGCCAATTTGCTTATTCGTTCGGCCCGGTTGCTGGCCCCCGGCTCGGCGCACCATAATCAGGTGCGCGATTTGCTGATTCGTCAGGGGCAGCTAACCCGCATCGACGAACCGGGGCGCATCGACTACGATTCTTCCGGGCCGGTTTTGGAGGGCACTAATCTGCACGTGTCGGCGGGGTGGTTCGACCTCCGCGCCCACGCCAAAGACCCCGGTTACGAAGCCAAAGAAGACCTCGCCACACTCAGCCGGGCGGCGGCGGCGGGCGGATTTACCGAAGTCGCCCTGCTGCCCAACACCAAACCCATCGTTCAGACGAAGGAGGGCGTGCAGTACCTGCGGCGATTTGGCGAAACGCAGTTGGTGACGCTGCACCCGATGGCCGCGCTCACGTTAGAAACCGATGGCCATGATTTTACCGAAATGCTCGATCTGCATCACGCGGGCGCGGTGGCTTTTACCGATGGCGAACGCTCGGCCTGGAACGCCGATTTACTCCTCAAGTCCCTGCAATACCTGGCTCCCGTGGGCGGATTGGTCATCAACCGGCCCGAGGAACCTACGCTCGCCTACTTTGGGCAAATGCACGAAGGGCTGGTCAGTACTCGGTTGGGAATGAAGGGCTTGCCGCCCCTGGCCGAAGAACTGATGATTGAGCGCGACTTGCGATTGCTGGACTACCTGCTCCAGCAGGCCGGGCCAAAACCCCGGCTGCACGTTGCGCTGCTGTCGTCGGTGGGGGCGGTCGAACTGGTGCGGCAGGCTAAGCGGCGCGGATTGCCGGTCAGTGCCGATGTGGCGGCGCATCACCTCGCCCTGACCGACGAGGCACTGACGGGCTTCGATACCAACCTGAAAGTATCGCCGCCCTTCCGCACGGAAGCCGACCGGTTGGCGCTCTGGGCGGGTTTAGCCGACGGCACCATTAATGCCATCGTGACGGACCATCACCCGCACGACGTGGAAAGTAAACATCTGGAATTCGACCAGGCCGAATTTGGGGCCATTGGCTTGGAAACGGCTTTTGCCGTTGCCAACACGTACAATGCCGGGCAACTTTCGCTCGAAAATCTGATTGAAAAATGGACCGATGCCCCGCGCCGTTTGCTCGGCTTGCCCTTGCCCGTTTTTGAAGAGAACAAATCCCTGAACCTAACCGTGTTCGACCCGACGCTGGAGTGGACGCCTACGGAAACCGGACTGCATTCGAGGGCTAAAAATTCCCCGTTTTTGGGGATAACCCTACGGGGTAGGGCGGTCGCGGTGATAAACAAGGGGCAGGTTGAGGTTTTTAGAGACTATCTGAAGATACCGTCAGCATAACCCCCAACCCCCTGAAG
>JAJAZB010000141.1 GCA_026785975.1 Cytophagaceae bacterium
GACCGTTCTTTTTTGGAGTGGTGTTGGTTGTTTCTTTTTTTTATTTACTCGGGCGGTTCTTCTTTTTTTTTTTGTTTAATACCCCTCCCCCCCCCCCCCCCCCCGGGCCGGGTGGCCGGTGCCGTGACAAAAAAGGGTTGGTTTAGGGGGCCTTTTCCAGCAACAAAAACAACGCGCTGTGGTCCAATTCGCCGTTACCCTGCTCCAGCGCCGCCACCATTTTTTCGGCCACGAGGGCGGTGCCGGGGAGCAAAACCGAATATTCCTGGCCGGTTTGGAGGGCGATACCCAGGTCTTTTCGGTGTAGTTTGATTTTGAAACCCGGCGCAAAATTCCCCTCGATCATGCGTTTGCCGTGCAGGTCGAGGATGCGGCTTTGGGCAAAACCGCCCAGGAGTACTTCCCGCATTTTCTCCAAATCGACCCCGGCTTTTTTGGCCAGCGCAAAGGCTTCCGCTACCGCCTGGATGGTCATGCCGACAATCATCTGATTGCAGGCTTTGGTCGTTTGCCCCGCGCCCGGCCCGCCGATGTGGACGATGTTTTTCCCCATCGCCTGAAATACCGGCAAGGCCCGCTCAAACGCCTGCACGTTGCCCCCCACCATGATGGACAGCGTAGCCGACTGCGCTCCCACCTGCCCACCCGACACCGGGGCATCGAGTGCTTCCACGCCTTTTTCCTGCATCAGGTCATGGATGTTGCGGGCCACCGAGGGCGCAATGGTCGACATATCGATAAACAACGCCCCCGACCGAATCCCCGCCAGCACACCCTCTGGCCCGGTTACGACCCCTTCCACGTCGGGCGAATCGGGTAGCATCGTGATAACAAGGTCGCAATTTTCAGCGAGCACCCGGGCCGTCGGAAAATCCTGGGCACCCGCCGCCGTGAGTTCGCTGGCCGCTTTGCTTTGGCTCAACACGGCCACCGGGTAGCCCGCTTTGAGTAAGTTGTGGGCCATGGGTTTTCCCATGATGCCCAAGCCGATGAATCCTATTTTTTCCATGCTGAAAAAGAGTTAACCACAAAGGTCACAAAGAAAGTACGACACAGAGGTCACGAAGGTCTTAGGGGTCTTTGTGCAGCCCTTTGTGTCCTTTGTGGTTAAAAAAAGTTACACCAACGGAAACAATTTCGCCGCAATCAGAATCACCACCAGCCCCGTTAGGCCCATCACCACGAGCAAGGGCGAAATGGTTTTCAGGGCTTCACGTTCGGTCAGGTTGCTCAATTTACAGATAATCCAAAACCCGGCGTCGTTCATCCAGGGCACCAGCTTCGAGCCGCAACCGATGGCCAGGCCCAGGTACACCGGGTGAAAATCGAGGTTGGCGTTGGTGGCCATGCCCGAGAGAATCCCCGAGGCGGTAATGAGGGCCACCGTGGCCGAACCCTGGGCCGTGCGCACGACGGCCGCGATGAGAAAGGCCAGCGGGATGAGCGCCATTTGGTAGCCAGCGGTCAGGTCGGCAATGCGGGTGCTGATGCCGGTTTGCTGGAGCATCCCGCCAAACGCCCCACCCGCCGCCGTGATGAGAATGATGCTCCCCCCACTGGCCAGGGCCGCCGATACAAACGTGGTCAGGCTGGCGTTGCTGCCCCGTTTCTGGTAAACCAGCAGCAGCATGGCCGCCACGCCACCGCTCACGATGGCGATGTTTTTATCCCCGAAAAACTTCACGAGGTCCCAAAAAAAGGACGATCCGCCCGCCGGAATCAGTGAAGCCCGGGCGGTATCGGCCATGATGAACACGATGGGAATCAGCACCGGCAGCAGCGACACGCCCAGCGGGGGCAGGCTGTGGTCGTCGCGGTCGGAGATGGCCTTGAGGTCGTCGAGCTTGGCATCGAGCGAATCGCGGAGGGGAATGGGCCAGCGGCGGTTGGCCCAGAGCGCGAAAAAATACCCCGCCGTGATAGTACACAGGCCCACGAGGGTGCCCATAATCATCATCAGCCCGATGGGTATTTTCATTTCGCCAATCAGAAACAGCGGACCCGGCGCGGGCGGCACCAGCGAGTTGGCCATCGCCCCCCCGGCCATGACGCAGAGCACCAGGAGCAGGTAGTTTTTGCCAATTCGCAGCGTCATGGCTTTGGCCAGGGGGATCATCAGGAACAGAACGGTGTCGAAAAAGACGGGGATACCGATAAAAAACGAACTGATTAGAAACGCGCCGGGGGCTTTGTCGATGCCCGTCAGCCGCAGCACCGACCGGATGATGCGCTCGGCGGCCCCGCTGTCGAGCATACACTTGCCAATGATGGCCGCCATCGCGATGAGAATGCCGATTTTGCCGCAGGTGGCTCCGAATTCGGTGGCGATGCGCTCGCCGATGTTTTTCTGAGCTAACGCGGCGGCAGCAGCGGGAGCCGTTCCCTTCGCCAACGCAAACTGCTCGATGGCCGTGGCGGGCGTCAGCAGGGCCACGAAAAAAGCCCCGAGCAACAAGGCCAGAAACGGGTGCAGTTTCAACCCGATAATACCCCCCACCACAATGACAATGCCGACGGCTAAAATAAAAAGAGGATCTGACATTAATTTTAAGAAAGTTGAAAGTTGAGAATTGAGAGTTGAGAATTAGAATCGAGAATTTTCAATTTTCAACTCTCAATTTTCAACTTTCAACTTGCTGCGGTGCCCCGATACCCCGGTCTGTGTGCCACAGACCGGGGTCGAGAAAAATTTAATGGGTTGGGAGCATTTTGCGAAAATCCTGACGGTTTTTTTTCAAACCCTCAAACCTTTCAGTTTCGCGGCCAGATTCCGGGCACCGTCGGCCACGAAGGTGGCATCGGCACCGCAGGCGATCAGGCGGATGCCGAGGTCGTGGTAGGTTTGGTAATCGTCGGGATTGAAGAACAGGATGCCGGTGGCTTTACCCGCGTGGCGAGCCGCGTTGGTAATTTCTTTCAGGGCTTCCTTAAATTTTGGGTGGTCAAATTGGCCGAAAATGCCCAGTTCCATCGTCAGGTCGGCGGGGCCGATGAAGAGCACGTCCACGCCCTCGGTGGCGGCAATGGCGTCGAGGTGGTGGAGGGCCTCTTCGGTTTCAATCTGCACTACGCCCAGAATCGAGTCGCGGGATTGCTGGTAGTAGGCGTTGAAATCCTGGCCGAAGTTGGTGGCCCGCACCATCTTGGCCACGCCCCGGTTGCCGTGCGGGGGATAGTGCAAACCCCGGACGACTTTTTCGGCCTCCGCCGCGCTGGACACTTTCGGCACCATTACGCCCTCGGCCCCCAGGTCGAGTACGCGGCCGATGCGCTGGGATTCGGCGCTTTCCACCCGCACGAGGGCGGCCGTCGGGCTGCGTTCGAGGGCCTGCAACTGAGCCAGTACGTGACCTTCGGTGCCGGCGCCGTGTTCGAGGTCGATCAGCACCCAGTCGAATCCGGCCTGCCCAACGATCTCCGCCGTGAGCGAACTGCCCAGGTTGAGCCAGCAGCCGTGGAGCGTTTCGCCCCGCTGGAGGCGTTTTTTGAGGTTTTTCATCAAGTCCAGTTGAGCAGTTTACGGAGATTCCCGCCTTTCACGTTGGCCCGGTCCGTTTCGGAATAGCCCGCCATGTGTTGGTCGACGATGGCCGGGGAGCCGCTCCCCCACACCACCCGATCCGCCCCAAACTCCCGAATCACCCGACTCGTAAACGGAATGGCGCTCTCAAAGTACGGTTCATCTTTGGCAAAATGGCCCAGTCCCGAAAGTTTCATGTACACATTCGGAAAACGAGCCAGATCGAGCACGTCCGCGAACTGAACTCCCGTACCCAGGTGTGGTTCGGCAAGGTGATCGATGAGGACTTTGCAGCCGGGAAACGCCGCAATCGCCTCACCCGCCTGCCGGGCGTAGTCCGGCCCGATGTGCAGTTCCAGGATGAGGCCCAGATCGACGGCCTGTTTCCACAACGCACGAACGCCGGAATCGGCGAAGGTGTTCAGATAGCTTTCCTTGCCTCGGTGGGCGTGAAACCGGGTGGAAACGATGCGCGGCTCCTGCCGCACCAGCGCGGCCAGTTTCCGGGGCGCCTCCGGGTCTTTGGGGTAAAACAAACTGGTGCCCTTCAACCGCTTCGGTTCGCGCCGGAGGCAATCGAGCATCAGAGCGTGGTCGTCGCCGTAGGGTTCGGGGTGGACGATCACCGCCCGGTCGATTTTTTCGGTATCCAACCGGTGCAGGTACGCAGAGAGCGGATCGGCGGGGTTTTTCGATACGTCGGGTTTGTACACGGCCTGCGGATGCAGGGGAAACCGACCTACGTCGGGACTGAAAATGTGCGCGTTCCACTCGATGACGGGTTCGGCGGGGGCGGGCGTCGGAGTGGCGTCGGGCCGGTGGTTTTTCTGCTGAAAACTCCCCAGCCCGAAGCCCGTCAGCCCAACGCCCAGAAACGTATGCAGAAGATCGCGGCGGGTTGGCAATTGGTTGGAATTCATGAGAATGGATGTTAGATTTTTGGATGTAGATACTGGATATTGGATGACAGGTGTTACACTCAGCGTAACACCTGTCATCCGGTATTTTGCCTTTCATGCACTATCCTTATTTCTTATCCCACCACACCCGCGTATCCAGCAAATCGGCTCCCTGGCGGGCGATGGCCTGTTCCACGTTGGTTTTGTTGACGTTGCGTTCGGCGTCGGTGTAGGTCAGGCGGCGGATGAATAGCTCCGTTTTCAGGTCGCTGCCGGGAAATGGATTCGGCTTGAGTACCGGGAACCCGCTACGCCGGAAGTTGGCCCATACCTCCGGGCCGTTCAAAAACGAAGCGACCCAGTACTGCGTGTTGATCTGCTCCAGTTCCTTGCCGGTGGCCAGCGGGTTGGCCCCCACGTAAGTCGTAATGGCGGGTTCGGCGATGGCCGTGCTCGCTCCGTACGACGCCAGTTGCCGCATGTGCGACCGGATGCCGTTGGCGAAGAGGGCCGCCGCGTCGCCCGTGGTCCATTTCCGAAACGCGGCTTCGGCCAGCAACAACTGGGTTTGGGCGTAGGTCACAAAAAACGTGGGAGCCTGCGCGTTGGCCATGCGGCTGCGGTCGAGTTGGCTGTACTCGTACAAACTGACCAGCTTGTCGGTTTTCACCGCCGCCGAAATGGTGGTGTTGTCGAATCCCTGCGGCATCCCAATCTGCACGGCGGCGGTTCGGTTGGCGCTCGGCTCTTTTTGATCCACCGCGCTTTTCGCCCCGATGTACCGCACGGCGATGGAGTTCAGGCGCGGGTCATCGGTGGTTTTCAGGTGCGTCACGAAATCTTCGGCGAGGTAGAAAAAATCGGCCTGCCCGCCGTTCAACTGGGCACCCGGCGGGTTTTGGAAATTGGCGTTGTGGCGCAGAATCGCGTTGTCGTCGTTGGACTGCATCACGCCCCCGGCCACGGCTTTTGCCACCACCTCGGCGGCTTTGGTGGGGTTGATTTTTGAGAGCCGCATCCCGGCTCGCAACAGGAGCGAATACCCCAGGCGTTTCCATTTGGTGATGTCGCCACTGTAAATCACGTCGCTCGTGACCCGCGCTTTCGTGGCATCGAGCGCAGCCGAGGCAGTTTCGAGTTCCGTGAGGAGGCTGGCGTAAACCGCCTCCTGCGCGTCGTACTTCGGGGTGACGATTCCTTCGAGGTAACTTTTTCCAGCTTCCAGGTACGGCACGTCGCCGTAGGTATCGGTGAGCATCATAAACTGGTAGGCCCGCCAGATTCGCGTCATGTGGTAGAGGTTGGAACGGGCCGGCAGATCCTTCGTCTGGGCCAGCACGTCGGTCAGTTCCCGAACCACATTCCGGTAGCCCTGCTGCCAGTTTTGGGCCGTCACGCCCCTATTTTCCTGATTAAACTGCCCCGCCGCCCCGACGCCGGTGAAGGGGTTGATCATCTGCTTGACGATGATTGTCTCGTAGTGGAGATTGTGGTACCCAAAGGCCGTGGACACGACGGCGGTGTTGAACTGAAAAGCCGGGTCGACCGACGTGAGGGCGATGGGATTGACGTTTAGTTCGTCGAATCCTTTGTCGCAGGAAAGAAGCAAACCCCCCAGCCCCCAAAGGGGGAGCAGGAGCGCGAGAAAGCGTTTGCAGATGTTCTTCATGATTTAGTTTTGATAAAAGTTTTAAGCTGTTCCCCTTTGGGGGCTTTTTAAAACCGCACATTCAAATTAAACCCAATGTTCCGCGTAACGGGCAACCCGGTCGCTTCCAGGCCACTCAGGTTGTCGGAAGGAAACCCGAACTGTTCGGGGTGGATGTTGGGTACCCATTTTTTCAGCACGGCCACGTTGTTGGCCACCGCACTCAGTCGGAGGCCTTTGATGAACGACACCCGCGACGAAACGAACTTGCTGAAGTCGTAACCCAGGGTAATCTGCCGCAACTGCCACAGGCCCGCGTTGTAGACGAATTCTTCGGCGATGTTTTGCGAACGCACCGTTTCGTAAAAAGCCTGCACGCCCGACTTGGTTTTGTTGACCTCGCCGTTGGCATTGACCCCGTCGCCGATGACGAAGCCTTCCTCCCGGGCCGCCAGCGTGGGCTTGTGCAGGCCGTGCCGCGAGGCGTTGTGGTTGGTACCCGAAATGAGCTTGTGGCCCAGTTTGAAATCAATCAGCACCGACAGGCTGAGGCCCCGGTAATTGAAGCCGTTGGTGATGCCGCCCACCCACAAGGGAAGCGCACTGCCAAACGCAATCTGGGTGGGCGTGCGCAGGGGCCGCCCATTCCCGGCATCGAATAGCTGCCGACCTTGCGCGTCGCGCAGGTAACCAAACCCAAACAACTGGCCCATCGGCTTCCCGACCACCTGCCGGAGTTCGCCGGTGAAATCGCCGGTGCCGACGGTGATCTGGCTGTCGCTGATGCCTGCGCCCAAATCGAGCACTTTCGTCACGTTGTAGGCCACGTTGAAGGACGTATTCCAGTTAAAATTCGTCCCCGAAACGGGGGTGAAGGTCAGCAGCATTTCCACGCCCCGGTTCTGGCTCCGGCCCACGTTGATCAACTGGCTCTGGTAGCCGCCCGCGTCGGAAGTTTGGGCGCGCAGAATCTGGTCGGCCGAGAGCTGGTCGTAGTAGGAAAGATCCAGCCCCAGGCGGGTGTTGAACAGCTTCCGTTCC
>JAJAZB010000142.1 GCA_026785975.1 Cytophagaceae bacterium
GAAAAGCTCCCTTTAGGGGGTTGGGGGCAAGACAAATACTGATTTACGCTCACTTAATTCCCACCCGCCCCAATTGGCATGGTGGTTTCATTGTTGGCGTTATTCTCTTTCACCAAAAAACAGGCACCAGCCGCCAGTAAGAGACAAACACCCGCCGTCACGAGCGCATTGCGTGGGTCGTCGCCCAGCAGCGATTTGTAATAAAGCGGTACGGTAATCATACCGATGAACTGAGGCACACAGATAAAACCGTTGAAAATACCCATATAAACGCCCATGCGTTCTTTGGGGACAGCACTCGCGAGCATCAGGTACGGCATCGACATGATTGACCCCCAGGCTAACCCAATGATGCTCATACCGATCAGATAAATCATTTTGTCGTTGGAGGTAAGCGTCAGGAAGAAGCCCATCGCACCGATGGTGAGGAATAGGGCGTGTGTAGCTCGGGCACTGCCAATGGCTTTGGCAATTCGGGGAATAAAAATGGAAATCACGGCGCAGGAGATGCTAAACATAGCAAAGCAAAGCCCACCCCACTTGGTACCGGCTTCAAAACCCGCCTTGTTCGACACGGCATCGGGGGCATCAAAGGCATATTTAGCGGTGGCGAGCGACAGGTATTGCCACATCAGCGGCAAGCCGTACCAAGTAAAGAATTTCACCCACCAGAGTTGCTTCATCACGGTTGGCATAGCCGAGAGCGACGCCAAAATCTCTTTGAAAACGGGAAGCATCAAAAACAGGTAGCTTCCTGCCAATACGCCCCCGCCCCACAGTAAGCCAGCCTGAAAACCACCAACCCGCACCGCAAAAAAGAAGGCCAGAATAGCCGCGCCGAGGGACAATGCGATGTGCCAGAAGGAGATCGACTTTTTCTCTTCGGCGGTAAACACGTGCGGGACCTTGTAGCTGTCGTTGACGGGCGGATATTCTTTCGTCGTTCGGAGTGTCCAGAGTACCGAGATCAGAATAGCGGCCGCGCCAACGTAAAATGGGTAACGCACCGAGTTGGGAATGCCATTGGCCAATTGCCCTTCCGACAGCACCATCGAGATGCCCAGCAGCGGGAGAATATACGGCATTAGGTTGGCCAGCGTTTGCCCGAATCCCACCATAAACGATTGTACGGCAAAACCCGTCGGTCGCTGTTTGTTGTTGAGCATATCGCCCACGAAAGCCCGAAAAGGCTCCATAGCAGAGTTTAAGCCTGCATCGAGCATCCACATCAGCCCCGCTGCCATCCAGATGTACGGCGAGTTGGGCATGAACACCAATGCAATACTGCCCAGCACCGCCCCCGCCAGAATAAACGGCTTGCGTCGTCCCCAGATAGGCGACCAACTCCGATCTGAAATAGCCCCAATAATGGGCTGGAGTAACAGACCCGTTAGCGGCCCGGCGAGCCAAAGGCCCGGAATAGACGCTTCGTCAGCACCCAGATAGCGGTAGATGGGACTCATGTTGGCCTGCTGCAAACCAAAGCCGTATTGAATACCCAGAAATCCGAAACTCATGTTCCAGATTTGCCAGAAACTTAGCCGGGGTTTGTCGGTGGTGGTTGAGGTCGGTGTATCGGTCGTCATGATTGGCTTGGGGTAGTCTGGTTAGATTATTTTCAGAACAAATTTTACAAAAGAAAGGGAAGAATGGGTAGGAAGCAAACCCTGTTTTCCCGATTAACCGACGTAGAACAATCCGCAAAAGCCAACTTTGCCAAAGTTTTAGAACTTTGGCAAAGTTTACCCGCAACTTATCCATGAACGCATCCTCCTCCCGCCCTTACGCCCTCCTCGCCGCTGGCGAAATCCTCGTCGATTTGATCGGTCATGCGCTCGTGCAGGACTTGTCGGAAAGCCGCGATTTTCACCGCCATCCCGGTGGGAGTCCCGCCAATCTGGCCAGCAACATGGCCCGGTTGGGTAGCGCCGTGGCGCTGGTCGCCTGCGTGGGCGACGATAATTTTGGGGTTTATCTGAAAACCCGTTTGGCCGACGTGGGCGTACCAACCGACTTTGTGGCGACCGATCCGCTGGAGCCGACCAGCGTCGTGGTTGTGAGCCGCACGACGGGCACGCCCGATTTTATTGCCTACCGCTGCGCGGATCGGATGATTCAGCCCGTCCATTTGCCTGATGCGCTTTTGGCAAAAACCGCCCTTTTTCACACCACGTGTTTTGCCCTGAGCCGCTCGCCCGCGCAGGAAAGTTTACTCGATGCGGCCCGGCGGGCGGCTAACGCCGGGTGTCAGCTTTCGATTGATGCCAACTACGCCCCGCAACTCTGGCCGGATCGCGCCGAAGCCCGGCGCGTGGTGACGGAGTACCTTTCGCACGGGGCTTTTGTGAAATTGAGCACCGACGATGCCGCCCGACTTTACGGCGATGAAGTGCCCGATGAGCGCATTCTGGGCGATTTTCACGAAGCGGGTGCCGCGCTCATTTGCCTGACCAAAGGCGCAGAAGGCAGTTTATTATCCTGGGAAAGCGGGGCGAAACGGGCAACGATTCCGGGTAAAAAACTCGACGTGGTCGATGCCACCGGGGCGGGGGATGCGTACTGGGCCGGTTTCCTGACGGCCTGGCTCGATGGCCACGAGTACCCGGCCTGCGCCGAAGCGGGCGCGCGCCTGGCGGCCCGTAAACTCACAACTCCTGGGCCGTTGCCCGCCGGACTGGGACGAGAGGTGCTGTACGAAAGTTGAAAATTTTATACTGTGAGCATTTTTAGGGCTTGATTTGGTAAAATAACAAAAAGGTCGTAGTGTTGAAATCCCCATTTCTTCACCCACGACCCATGAGTCTCGAAACGATCCTCAGGCCAATATTGGCCAAACTTTCTAACGTCAACAAGCATCAGCGCAC
>JAJAZB010000143.1 GCA_026785975.1 Cytophagaceae bacterium
GGTTGGGGTAGGTGCGGCGCAGGCCCGTGGGCTTGTACGCGCCGTGAAACTCGATGCTGAGTTTGTGCCGGGCCGCCGATTCGATGACGCGGTGGTAAAAATTGACCATCTCCTGGTCGTCGCGGTCCATGTAATCGACCATCAGTCCTTCGATGCCCCATTTTTCGTAGGTCGTAAAGGCTGCTTCCAACTGCGGTTCGAGGGCTTTCCAATGCACCCAAAGCCGCAGGCGAACGCCCTTGCTGTTGGCGTAGGCCAGCAGGCTATCCATCCGCAACCTGGGGTTGGGCTTGGTCACGTCGGTGCCCGGCCCCGGCAGCGGGTACGTGCTCAGTGGGCTGGTGTACCAGGAATCGCCGTCCACGTCGGTGAGCGCGTGGCAGGAAATGCCGTATTTCGCGGCAAAATCGATGTAATATTTCATCGACTCGTAATTCATGCCCCGCTTGAAGGGTGCATTTTCGGGAACCACGGTGTCGTTCCACCAGGGCCAGGTCGATTTGTGGGTCCGAATCCAGGAGACGTCCTTCACCGCGCAGGGTTCGCTCAGGTTCAGCACCAGGTTCGACTCGATGAGTGTGCCCGGCGTTTTGCCAATCATCAGCACCCGCCAGGGGGAGTGGTGCGGGGTTTTCAATTTCGCCTTCACCCCGTTGCCCTTGGGCAGTGGAGAAAGTTTGCTGACGACTTTTCCCGAACTGGTTCGGGCCAAATACATTCCCGGATAATCGTGTAGGTTGGCTTCGGTCACGGCCACCAACAGGTTGTCGGCAACCTCGAACAGCGCGGGCAAATCCATCAGCGTGTCCACCGGAATCTGGCCCAGGTTGGCAACGGTGTAGTTGGTTTCGTGCGAGGAAGTGTAGTTGGGAAAACACAGCACGGTGGCCTTCGGATTGCCCGTTACATTAAACTGCGTCACCTCGTCAAGCACGTCGAACGAGGCGACGGCCCCCGTTTTGGGCCAGCTATACCGAAATGCCACCCCGTCGTTGTACGCCGCGCGGTTTATCCACCAAAAAATAATACACGTTAATTTTGACCACTTGCTTACCACAGAACCAGGTGGCCTATTTTAAAGAAGGCAAGGCCCCGATTTGCTCGGTGTAGCGTTGGCCCCGCTGCTCGGCAAAATAGTCCAGCGACAGCATCAGCCCCGCCTGCACGAACAGCCCCAGCCCAACACCCCGCCAGAAACTTCCCGCCGGGAAAAAGCCCCAAAGCGCCAGCCCGGCCAGCAAAAGCGCGATTTCGACGCTGCGGTACAGGACAAATTTTTTCATCACCACGTCCATGCGGGGTAGTTCTTCAGCTTTAGCAAGGGCCGGGTCTTTCTGAATGAGGCCCGTTACGCGCTCGATGTCCTTCGGCGAGCGAACGTACACCGTCGTGCCGACCACCAACTGGAGAACCGCGACCAGCAACAGCGGAATGGCGGCACCCCGGTAAACGGGTTGTTTAAGGACAAAAAAGAAATAAGCCCCCGCGCCCACCGCCAGCAGGCCCACCGCCACGAAAAACAGGCTCTCGGTTTTCTCGGCGGTAAAGTAGTCGTCGACGAAATTCATCCGGTTGGTTTTTAGTGTTTCAGTTTTTATAAGCACTTTTCCGGCCAAAATTCGGCAGCAACCAACCGCCTTACTGCTTCACGAATTTGTGAATCGAAGCGATTTTACGGTTCTGGTAAATGACGACGACGTAAAGGCCCGCCGATAGTTGCCCAATATTAATTTCATTGGAATTCGCCGAAAGCATTTGTTTTTTCAGTGAAATTCCGCTGCAACTCAGCACCTCCAACTGCGCATCGGCGCTGTACTTTGCCGGTAGCCGGATGGTGATGGTTTCCCTGGCCGGGTTTGGAAAAAGAGTGGCTTTTTCGTTGACGGGTAGCACGGCAATGCCGGTCACGGTACTCAAAAATTCGTACGCCCCCCGGTCGGGTTTTACGCCCTGGGGCCGCCCGTTACCCAGCACGTCGAAGGGGCTAAACTGCCCCGGCACCGGGCTACCCTGGTCGATGGCCGGGCTGCCGGGTTTCAACGCAAAGTTGGCCAAGGCGAGGTCGGTCGAGGGGTTCACAAATTGCGGGTCGGCCACCAGGTCGTTGGATCCCATCGCGCCCACTTCGCCGTTGAAATACAGGTTGTAGGCGTACACCTCGCTCAAATTTTTTGGTTTTGAATTGCACTTCCCCCCACTGCGGGCGTACATGATGTTGTTGATGATGTTGACGTCCTGGCATTGGTTCGTAAAAATATCCGGGTAGCCCACCACCGTGCCGTTTTGGTAGGCGGTGTTGTTGAAAATGTCCACGTGGTCGGCAAGGTAGCTGTGAATCCCGGAGCCACCGTTGTTGAAGCTCACGTTGTTTTCGACCAACGTCCGCCCGAGGTAGGCTTCGTCGCCGTTGGGGGCGGTTGGGTTTTTAACGTCGTACCCGTGTTGATTTACGTCGATGATGATGCCGTTGCCATCGCTCAAACGTTTCAGGCTAATCCAGGGAATGGTCGTTTTGTTTCCAGAACAGACGTTGCCCCGGACGATGTTCCGGTACGTCGTGACCTTATCAAAATTGAACGGTGTCAGAATGCTGATCCCGCTCCCGCCGTACACCATGTACCAGGCGTTGTTGTACACCCGGTTGTTTTCAAACGTCACGTAATCGGTTTGAATCGCGGTCAGACCTCCCCCCGGAAAATCGTGAATCGTGCAACCCCGAATCGTGACGTGGTGCGGAAACCTCGATTCGAGTCGGGGGCCGCCGATGGTCAGGGCGTTGGTGTTGTACGTCGCGCTCGGAGGGCCGCCGGCTACCTGGGCTTCGTAGGCCGCCAGCGCGCCCTGGTAGGTGAGTTTGGCGTTGTTGCCTTCGAGTTCGATGCCCTCCAACACGATGTACGACCCGTTGATGGATACCGCGTTCCAGACGTTGCCCGAGGCCGTTAGTTTAGGTTTGTGCCCCGGCATGGCTTTGAACGTGATGGAACCCGACGCCGTGCCGGAGCGGGTGATGGTAAGAACTGGCCCGGAAGTGGAATTGTAAACGCCATTCATAACCAGCACCGTATCTCCGGCCACCGTCAAATTGGCGGCTTTCTGGATCGTCAGGAGGGGCTTGCCTACCGACTTTCCATCGTTGATGTCGTTGCCGGTCGAGGCCGAAACGTAGTAATTGACCGCGTAGGATTGGGGGGCTATGGCCGAAAGCAGGATAACCAGGAAGTGGAACTTCATGACGGAAACAGGAGTAAGGGGTGAAAATAGGTGAAGAAAAGCGCCGCTGCCCGCTCATCGGCGCTTTTCTTCACAGACAAGTTTTGCTCTTAAACTACGTATGCGCGGAACCGGAACAAATTTGGGTTTTAACCCGCTCTCCTGGCGGTCAGAGTTCGTCATGCTAAAACAAGTTCAGCATGACGAACCAGCTTCAGCATGAAGAACCGGCCTGAATTCACTTAACCAGTCACTAATCACTCTCCTGGTATTTCCGCGCGCTTTTGTCCAGAAAATCCGCCGAAGCGGTGATGCCTTTCGCACCCACGGCCAGGAGTTGGTCGTCGTCCACCACCTCCAGCGGCGTGAAACTCGACTCCGGCACGGGGAGGTAGGCCCGGTTATCGGTGCGGTTGTAGGCTGAGATGATCGACCAGCGCGGATTTTCCGAGCGGTTTTGCCCCGAACTGTGCAACAGGTTGCAGTGAAAAAACAACGCGTCGCCCGGTTGCAATTCGCAGTACACCAGTTCGTGTAATTTGGCGTAAGCCTCCACTTTGGCCGAGTCGGCCCCGACCTGCTCGCCCGTGTTGAGGTGCTCAACCCGGCCCATCCGGTGCGAACCGGGTAGCACTTGCAAGCAGCCGTTTTCGGTGACGGACGGCGTCAGGGCAATCATCACGCTGAGCATATCGGGAAACAAAAACCCGTTTTTGTACCAGTAGCCGTAGTCCTGGTGCCACTCCCAGGCCCCACCCGTGCGGGGGGCCTTCTGCATGACTTTCGAGTGGTAGTGCGCCACCGGCCCGCCCAGCAGTTGTTCCACCGCCGACACTATCCGGCGGCTGCGCGACATGGTGCCGTACACGTCGTCGCCGGGGGTGTACCAGAGCGCCAGGCGGGTTTTGAAGCCGCTGGCGTCGAGGAGTTCGTACGATTTTTCGGAAATCACCGTATCGCTCGTCGAGGTGTCGAGCAATAAATCGGCTTCTGCTTTTGAAAAAAGCGAGGGGACCACCACGTAGCCCTGCTCGTGGTAGTGCTGGAGTTGTTGGGGCGTTAGCATAAACGACGGGTGCGTTAGTTGGTTTTCTGTTCGGCCCGATACCGCTTCTTGTACTCATTCCAGGTCGCCATCGATTTTCGCAGGTGCGTTGGTTTGTCCTGTTTGATGTTGTAGCACTGCAAGCCCACCGGCCCCGTGAAGCCCGCGTCCCAGAAGGTTTTCAGGAAGCCGTAGGTGTCGTACCGGCCCTCGCCGAGGGGTTGGATGAGCGTATCCCAGAGCCGGGCGCGGTCGGGGCTGGGCGGCGGAAAATCGGCCCCGTTGACGCTCACCGCGAATAGGTACGGTTTGGCTTTGGCCGCCCAGGCCGGGAAATTCTGTGCTGGATTTTGTCCTGCATAAAACTGCGTGGCCAGGTAATGCGGCAAATTAAACGTTAAACCCACGTTGGGCCGGGCCACTTTCTCTACTACCCGAATCGCATCGCCCACGCTTTCGAGCCAAAACCAGGTGTGAGGGTACAGCGTCACCCGCAACCCGTACCGCTGGGCCAGTGCCGAAATTTCCCGGATAATCGCCACGGCGCGGGCATCGCCTTCCACCGACGAGGGCTTGAGCTTCTGGCTGGTGATGAAAAGCCAGGGCATGGCGTCGGTGCCGCGCAGGGTTTTGAAGACCTCTTCAAGGCGGGGGTCGTAAGGTGTTTTTTCGTCGTCGAGGGCTACCTGCACGTACATCATATTCAATTTCAGACGGTTGGCTTTCACGGCTTCGTAAAACGCCGGGAAATTATCGAGCCGGTTTTTTTCGACACCGTCGAAACCCATTTTTGCGGCCAGGGCCACCTGCGCCGCCGGGGTTTTGTAGACCGCCGTGTCGCTGAGGCCATTGTTGAACACGAAAAATGCCCCCGGTCCACCCCGGCGTTGCGCCTCGGCTGCGCCGGACAGTGCGAGGCCAATGAAGAGAAAAAACACTGAACGAGGGAGCATAAACGCGATTGGTTTGGGGTGAAACGTGAGTTGTTTAGTCTGTGGGTGGTGTGCCGGGAACCAGTTTGGAGGCGGCGGTCAAGCTGGCCCTTCGACAAGTTCAGGGTGACAATCGTGGTTTGTCACCCTGAACTTGTCGAAGGGCCAGCTTGACAAAAGAGCAGCAGGTTTTCTCACACCATCCATTCTTTCCGCGCCAGCGGAGCGGCGAGCAGCGCGTTGGCGGCGTTGTTGTTTTCGAAGCGTTCTTTCGCTGGATCCCAGGTCAACTTTTCGCCCACCTGGCAGGCAATCAGCCCGATTTGTGAAATGGAAATGGTGCGGTGGCCTACTTCGATGGGTTCAAACGTGGGGCGATTCGCCTTGATGCTGGCGATGAAATCGCCTTTGTCCGAAAGGATGGTCGAGAAATCGAGTTCCTGGCCCGTGGGTTTGGAGTCGAGCAGTTTAGGGTTGCTCAGGGTCATTTTGCCCGGATAGGCTTCCACCAAAATCCCGCCTTCAGAGCCGATGTACTTGATGTAGGGCTTGCTGGTGGGGCTTTGCAGGCAGGTCATTTCCACGCCGTTGGCGTAGCGGAAGCTGACGTTGAAATTAATCATACTGTTCCAGAGACTGTGGGGAAATTCCCCGCTACCCTGTACCTCCACCGGGCCGGAGTGTTCGGAGTTGTTGGCCCACTGGGCCACGTCGAAGTAGTGCGCGCCCCAGTTGGCAATCATGCCCTGGGCGTAGGTGCTGACGCGCATCCAGTTGGGGCGTTTCTTCAAGTCGAACGGCGTGTGAACCCGTATTTCGGTGTAGGGCACCGAGGGGGCGGGGCCGAGCCACATCTCGTAATTGAGTTCTTTGGGAACGGGCATATCGGCCTGAATCGGCACGGGCGTGGGGTCGGAAGGGAACGCGATTTCTATTTTTTGTAAAACCCCAATGCGCCCGTTTCGCACCAGTTCGACGGCCTGGTTTTGCACCCGGATCGAGCGGAACTCGCTGTCGGTGCGGTTGACGACCCCGGTTTTTTTCAACACGTCCACCAATTCCCGGCCCTGCTGAACGCTCAGGCTCAGGGGTTTTTCGCAACTGATGTGCTTTTTGGCCCGCGCCGCCAGAATACCCATCGGCACGTGCCAGTGGTCGGGAGTCGAAATCATCACCGCGTCGATGTCTTTGCGGGCGAGTACCTCCCGGAAATCGCCGTGCGTCGCGCAGCCTTTGAACGTACCGCCGGGGGTCTGCTTCGCGTAGTGGGCATCGATCAGTTGGCGGGCTTGTTCCATCCGCCAGGAATCCACGTCGCACACGGCCACCACCTGAGCATCGGGCAGGCTTAGGATGCCCGGCACGTTGGCCACGCTGGCCCCTTGCAAATTCTGACCGTAGCCCTGCCGCCCGGTGCCGATCACGCCAATCGTAATGCGGTTGCTGGGGGCGTTTTTGCCAAAAACGGAGGCCGGAACCAGCGTCGGGATGCCGAAGCTGGCGGTGGCGAGTGTGCTATTTTTGAGGAAATCTCTGCGGTTCATGAGATTGGGTTATTGGGTTATTGGGTTATTGGTTATTGGGTTATTTGGTAACTTGTTGAATTTAAAACGATTAACTTAATAACCAATAACCCAATAACCAACTATAAACTCCGGATTTTGAGGGAGCGAAACGCCACGCTGTGGCCGTGATCTTGTAGCAAAATATGACCTTCGGGAATGGCGGCAAAACTGGCGTAGTCCTTGAATTTGCTGTCAGTTACGCCCTGCCGGAAGGCTTCCGAAGTTCGGTCGGTTTCGAGCACTTTCGTGCCGTCGAGCCAGTGTTCGAGGCGGTTGCCGTTAACGACGATTTTCGAGCGGTGCCAGACGCCAATGGCCACGTCGGGTTTTTGGGCGGGTAACACGTCGTAAATCGAAGCAGTTTTCAAATCCTGGGGTAGGGGTTTGCCGTTGTAGATGTAATCGGCATCGTCGATGAGTTGGTATTCGTAGCCCGCCTGCGAGCCGAGTTTCGGCTTGGGTTGGCGCTCTTCGATGAAGTACTTCACACCACTGTTGCCGCCTTTGCCGAGTTTCCAGTCGAACACCAACTCGAAGTTGCGGTACTTCTTGAGCGTCACGATGTCGCCTGCGTCGCCCGACTCGGCCCCAGTGCTGAGGTGGCCCCTCAGTTCGCCCCCTTCCACCTGCCAGCCCCGCGCCGGAAAGGTTTCGGCGTAGGTCCCGCGCCAGCCGTTGGTGGTTTTGCCGTCGAAAAGCAGTTGCCAACCCGCTTTTCGTTCGGCTTTGCTGAGGGTGTTGGGGGATTGAGACCAGCCAGGAGTTGCCCAAAAAAAGAAGGCGGGAAGGTAAAGCAGGATTCGGCGTTTCATGGGACAAAATTCGGAAGAAGAACAGGATTATTTTACCGATACATTTGCAGAAAATACGGCCCGATTTGCTTTTTCAGGGAAATTAACTGAAATACGGCAAATTTTAAGGAATGTTGAATTATGAATGAAAAGATATTTCCCTTATTCAGCATTCATAATTCAGCATTACCCCCCCCATGCGTCCCAACCGCCTAAAAGTTCCGCACTCGCCGGGGCAGTCGTTCGATCTGCGCCACGAGCGGGTGGCCTGTTTCACGCATCCCTGGCATTTTCACCCCGAACTCGAACTCAATTTCGTGGTGGTCAGCACGGGTACACGCTTCATCGGGCAGCGGGTACAGCGGTTCGAGGGCGGCGAAATTGTGCTGCTGGGGCCAAATCTGCCGCATTACTGGAAAAACGACGCGGCCTACGCCCATCCCGAAAGTCCCCAACCAGCCGAGGCCATCGTGGTTCGGTTCGCGCCGGATTTCGTCGGTTCGGCATTTTTTGAGTTGCCCGAAGCCGCCGCCCTGCGGGCACTTTGGGCGAAATCAATCGGGGGCCTCATGCTGCTCGAACCTCTGCGCACGGGCGTAGCCGCTGCCCTGCACCGCCTGTTGACCCTCGACGGGTTCGAGCAGTTGATGGCCCTCCTGACCCTGCTCCAGCGCATCGCCACTTCGGACGCAGTCGAGGTCATTTCGCCGAACTACGTGCCCAGCCAACTCCTGACCCGGCACAACGAACGGCTCAACCGGGTCATCGCTTACCTGATGGAGCATTTCACCGAACCCATCGCCACGGGTCAGGTGGCCGACCTGGCTGGGATGAATCCGGCGGCGTTTTGCCGGTACTTCAAAGCCCAGACTGGCCAGACCCTGACCCAATTCGTAACCGACCTGCGCATTCGCTACGCCTGCGAGCTACTGGGCAAAAGCGACGAAAGCGTGGCTGAAGTGGGGTTTCGGGTGGGGTTCGATAACGCATCGCACTTCATTCAAGCGTTTAAAAAACAGCAGAACCAGACGCCTACCGGGTACCGGAAGTTGAGCAACCGGTAAGCGTCAGAAATCGGTTTTTGTGAAATCGGATTACCCAATTGCTTGATTGCGTGACGACAGAGTTATTCAGGATTTCGGTTTTAGATGTAGAGGTGTTTTCCAAACCTTTTTTTGTCATCCCGAGGAACGA
>JAJAZB010000144.1 GCA_026785975.1 Cytophagaceae bacterium
ACTCGTGCGCATTACCCGAACGCAGGGAAGTTTGAATCTGACTGGGCAAGTCGGCCTGAGGCCGTGCTATGAGCCTCAAAGTCAGCAATATCAGCATGAACGAAACACGGGCAACGGGGTGCATGGCGTTGAAAAGACAGGGTGTGATGGTCTCTGGTGGAAACCTTCTCAGAAACTGTGCCATTTTTTGCGCTTGCTGTCCGATGGGTGCTTTTTGTTACTTTTACCCCCATGCTCGACTCCCTGAAAAAGCCGATCCTGACGCCTGAGCAGGTGGAACAAAAGATCAGGCGCATTGCCTTTGAAGTGTACGAAAACAACTTCGATGAAACCGGCCTGGTCCTGGCGGGCGTTGAAGGACAAGGCTACCGATTTGCTACCCGACTGGCCGACTACCTGCGAAGCATTTCGGCTCTGGAGGTGGAACTGGTGCAACTTTCCATCGACAAAGCCGTGCCTAATTTACGCCCGATCACTTTCGACTACCCCCCCGAAGCACTCCAGGGCCGTTGTATTATCATCTGCGACGACGTGCTGTACACGGGTCGTACCCTGGCGTATTGCCTCTCGCCTTTTTTCCGGATTATTCCCAAAAAGTTACAGGTCGCCGTCATTGTTGATCGCAACTACCGACGGTATCCCATCTCCGCCGATTACGTTGGCTACGCCCTTTCGACCACCCTCACCGAACACGTCGAGGTGGTTTTGGAAGGCGAAGGAGCGGGGGTGTTTTTAAGTTGAAAATTGAAAGTTGAAAGTTCATCTAATTTTCAACTTTCAACTTTCAACTTTCGACTTTCAACTTTCAACTTTTAACTTGAAAAAACTGGCTCTTTTTGCTTCCGGCTCTGGTTCCAACGCGGAGAAAATCGTGACGCATTTTCGCCACCATCCCCGGATTTCCGTCGAACTTATTCTTTGCAACAACCCGCAGGCGGGGGTCATTGCCCGCGCTGAGCGGTTGGGCGTACCGCTGATTTTGTTCAATCGGGAGGAGTTTCGGTCGGGTTCGATTTTAACGGGTTTGCAGGAAAAAGGCATCGACTGGATCATTCTGGCGGGTTTTTTATGGTTGATTCCGAAAGAATACGTCGCCGCTTTTCCTGGTCGGATCATCAATCTGCACCCAGCGCTGCTGCCTAAATTCGGCGGAAAAGGGATGTACGGGCACTTTGTCCACGAAGCCATCGTGGCGGCGGGCGAGCGCGAATCGGGCATCACGATTCACCTCGTCAATGAACAGTACGACGAGGGAGCCGTGGTTTTTCAGGCTTGTTTCCCGGTACTACCCACCGACACGCCCGACGATGTAGCCCGCAAAGGCCAGGCGCTGGAGCACGAACACTTTCCCCGGATCATCGAGCAAACCGTACTGGCCGCGCCATGATTTCAACCCAGCAATTTCCCGATGCAACGTCCGTCGATGCCCGGTTTATGAAACGGGCTTTAGACCTGGCCACGCTGGGCTACGGAGCCGTCAGTCCCAATCCGTTGGTGGGCTGCGTGATTGTTTCCGGCCGGTCCGCCGGTGCGGTGGATGCGCAGGATGGACGAGTGATCGGGGAAGGCTGGCACCAAAAATACGGCGAAGCCCACGCCGAAGTCAACGCCATCAACGACGTGCTGCGGCGCTACGGCGAAACCGACGCGGCCCCGCTACTGGCCGAAGCGACGGCTTACGTCACGCTCGAACCCTGTGCGCACTGGGGCAAAACGCCGCCCTGCGCCGAGTTACTCATTCGCCATCGACTGCGCCGGGTGGTGGTTGGCAACGACGATCCCAACCCGTTGGTGGCCGGACGCGGCATTCAAACATTGATTGAAGCGGACATTGAAGTGGAAACGGGCGTTTTGCGGGAAAAAGGGTGCTGGCTGAACCGCCGGTTTTTCACCGCTGTCGAGAAAAACCGGCCCTACATCGTGTTGAAGTGGGCGCAATCGGCGGATGGTTTTGTGGCTCGTCCTGATTTTGGGGCCGTGCCAATCAGCAATGCGCTTTCGCAGCAACTTGTCCACAAGTGGCGCGGCGAAGAAGACGCCATTCTGGTGGGTACCCGCACGGCCCTGCACGATAACCCACGCCTGAACGTGCGGCACTGGCCGGGAAGAGACCCGGTTCGCGTCGTCATCGACCGGCAACGGGTGTTACCGTCCACGTTGCACGTGTTGGATGGTAGTCAGCCTACCCTGTTTTATAATTTGCTGGAAAACCGGGAAGCGGAGAATCTGACGTTTGTGCAACTCGACGCAGCCGGTGATTTTCTCACTCAACTCGTAACCGACCTGCACCACCGGCGCATCCAGTCGGTGCTGGTTGAAGGAGGCACGGCTACGCTCGAAGGGTTTCTGAACCGGAATTTGTGGGACGAAATCCGGGTGTTTCGCAGTTCTGATTCACTCGGTGCCGGTATTCCCGCGCCCCGTTTGGCTGGGCAACTGCTCGCAAGGGAAGACATCCTGGGCGATGAACTGCTGATTTTCGTGCGGGAATAGATGGAGGCTTGTTTGTAATTCTTTACCTCCCAATTTTCATTAGAGCTTCAAAACATGGGTGGTATTCAAAACCGGCACCAAACCTGTCTCCTGTTTCCAACATAAACTAACCCCGTACGTACCACTGGGCAGTTTATCGGGAAAATAAACGCTCAGCGTATTGGTGTAATAATCACCCGTTTGCAACCAATGGATGACCGACGCTCTCGTGCGCCACGGCGCGACCAGGTACACCTGACCCGGTCGGTCGGTCGCGCTCAGGATCATCAGAATGCCCGTTTGCGGCAAGCGAAGCCCCGAATCCAACTGCATGACCAGGTCGGCCATGGGGTAAATTGGCGAGTCGACCGGTGTTTTTACCCGTTTGAGGCTAAAGTTAAGGTGGGAGTTAAAAGGGTTTTCACCGTGAGCGCTACCCTGCCAGATCCGTTGAATAGTCGTTTCGGAAAAAATAGTTGGAAACCGGCAATGCCGGTAAAAAGTCGAATCCTGATCGGGCATGTGGTTGTACTGATGCAGGAAAAACCCATGATTCGGGTAATTGTAGGCATCCGCCGAGAGCGACGTGTACCAGCTATCGCGCGCCGGTTCGATGTGCAAATAGGCGTAGGCATTGCTAAAAACGGCCGCAGCTAACCCCACGCGCAACAACCATTTTTGGAGTACCGGCGACAAAGACGCCACCAGCACCAGGTAGAATAACGCCAGGAATGCCGACGAATAAAGGTGGAACCGGTCGCTGGCCAATTCCAGGATTCCGCCTCCTGAGCGGGCCAGTGCGATTAAAGCGCCCGTAGCCAGTAGCGTCAGAAAGCCCGCGTGGAGCAACCAGTTGGCCTGGCTCGGGAAAACCGCTGCTAACGTTTGTTGCGCTTTTGTGGAGGCCCCCAGCACCCGGCGCAGGAAGAGCAAGCCGTACAGCCCCAGGATCGTGGCCCCGAGCAACAACATCATCACCAACGCCTTGGAATCGCTGAAGATGCGCAGATAGGAACCGGAAAATACGGTGAGATTGGTCAGGAAAATCCCTACCAGTTCCGACCAGGCAGGCAATTGGGTTGCGGAAGAAAACCGGTACTCAAAAAAATACGCGCTCATGGTAAGGGCAAAGCCCAGTGCCCACCAGGCCAGTACCCGGTAGCGCCTTTCCACGATCAAAAGAAAGCCCCCCAACAGGAAACAAAGCAAGCCGCTGCCACTCGAAAACGTGGCGCACACCGCCCAAACCAGCGCCCATGCCGGGCGCATGGCCGTGTACAGCGCGTGCAGGCTAAGTAGCGAAAAGGCAATGACCAGCGGCACCTGAAACGAGACCAGACCCCACAGGCTAATCTGGTAGACGTAGGGATTGAAGATGATAAACGGTACCGGCAAAAAATAGGCAAGAGGCAGCCGCGTGGTGCGAAAAAACAAGTACAATCCGTATCCCAACAGGAGCAAATTGGCGTAGCCCGCCAGCACCAGGCCCCGAAAATGAATGTAGCCAAGAGATAGGTATGAAATCAAGGCAGCGAGTTTGGCGAACACAATCCGGTGGTCATTAAGCTGCTCCATCAGGATTCCCGGCAGTTTGGCCAGTGGATTTTCCTCAAAATCATTGACGGCAAAAATCAAGGCCATATCATCCTGATAAGGAATGTACAGCGCCCAGCACCAGACGTAACCAAAAAAAGCCCCGATTGGCAAGGCGATACCCAAAAGGGTCAGTAGCCGCACCCGACCTTTCGGGCCAGTGAGCAAAGAGGCTGGCGAATAACTTGAGGGTTTGGCCGATGTCACTTTCACAGGATAATTGACTGGTAATTTTAAGTACGCACTAACAACGGGGTAGTCCAAATTTCCCACGAACGCTCGGCCTGTAGCTCCAACATCCGGTAGCCGTTGTGGGTGGCGGCACCACGGGTTTTGCCCTCGCGCAGGAATTGCGTTTCGGCGGGATTGTACACCAGATCGTAAAGCAAATGCTGGGATGTCAACAGGTGATACGGAATTTCAGGACATGTATCCACGTCGGGGTAGGTGCCCAAGGGCGTTGTGTTGATGAGAAGTGGGTGCGTTTTAATAATTTCCGGCGTTAGATCGGCGTAGGTTAAATCGCCCCGCCCGGCCCGACGGGACACAATTTGGTACGCGATTGACAAGTCGCGCAAGGCGGCTTCGACGGCCCGGGCGGCTCCGCCATCGCCCAGAATCAATGCCCGTCCGGGCCGCCGACGTTGAAACGCTTCCCAGGTTTCCAATGATTTTTTAAACCCGTAGAAATCCGAATTATAGCCCCGCGTTGTTCCGTCGGGCAACACGCGGATCACGTTGACGGCCCCCACTTTTTCCGCCGATTCATCGAGCGAATTCAGGTAGGGAAATAGCGCCTGCTTGTGCGGAATCGTCACGTTGAGGCCAACTAAGTTAGGCTCCCGTTGCAACAACGCCGGAAATTGGGTCGGGTCGGGCAATTCAAAAAGTTCGTACCGGCAATCAGCCAGGCCCTCCCGCTCGAATTTCCCGGTGAAATACTTTTTAGAAAATGAATGACTGAGCGGAAAACCGATGAGACCGAAAAGGCGGGTTGGCTGAACGTAAATTGTCTGAACCACGGTTTTCAGGATTTTAGAAAATTGTCTGAACCAGGATTGGCCAGGATTAGAGGATTTTCAGGATTGCTATTTTCTGAATTCCATAATCCTGAAAATCCTCTAATCCTGGCCAATCCTGGTTCAGACAA